>CAYUZD010000557.1:0-1518 GCA_964449475.1 uncultured Nitrospirales bacterium | reverse complement strand
GTTCCAGTGATTGAAGAAACGTTCTTCGACCGGCAGCACCTTGCCCGTGACGCGCAAGCCGCGGCGCGGCGGCCGGCGATTGTCGGGATCCTCGGCCTGCTGGCGGCGCAGCGGAACGATGTCGAGCCGGTGGCTGTTCTGAATGCCCCAGTTGAAGCGATCGAGCGGGAATCCCTTGAGCGTGGCGATCGCGTCGTCGAGCCAGTCTTCGTAGGGGCCGAGGTCCACCGTGCCCCATTGTGTCGTGGTGGTCGCGCCCAGGCAGGACGCGGCGAAAACGATATTGAAGAACGGGTTCATCTCCGGATACTCGAGCTTCCAGTACTGGTAGAACGAATGCCGGATCATGTCTCGTAATTCGTCGTTATTCGTGTACTTGATCAGGTTGTAATACGACATGAACGCCATTTCGTCGTCGGACTGGTTGCCCGAGCCGATGCCGTACTGGATTTTCGCGACCATGGCGTTCTGGTCGTAGTGGTGCTCCTCGCAGAGGAGCCGGGTGGCCTTCGCGTATTTCGCGTCGCCCGTCATATGTTCGGCGACGGCGAGATAGCTCAGCATAGAGAGCGAGTTCAACCCGCGCTCGACCCACCAGCGGCGGTCGCCGTTGAGCGCTTCGGGGCTGTACTCGCCCCAGCGCGTGACCTTGCCGTCGTGATCGATGAGCTGGAAGTTGTGATCGACGAAGTGGGTCGTGAGGTCGTCAACCACCTCCCGCACCCTCGCTTTTTCGGCGTCGGTGTCGGCCACGAGGTCGTAGTAGGCCGCGTAGAAGAAATAGTGGCCGTCGATTTCGTCCGAACTCGTGTCACTCTTCCAGTACCATTTGCCGTCGGCGCTCTTCGGCCAGCGCGGCTCGTAGACCTTCCACAATTTGTCACCGCTTTCGTATTCCTCGCGGTCGCGCTCGATCCGGCCGACGTTCGGGTCCGGTCCGGAGGTGGGGAGGATGGTGCGCGCGACATAGCCTTTCGGCGGGCTGTGTTCGCCGCCTTGCGTCACCTTCTGCAGGAACCGTAGCGCTTCGAAGGCCTGTTTCGCGCGGACCTTGGCGGCGGGGTCCTTGGTCGCGGCGTAGGCGAAACACTGCCCAGCACCGTACATGGCCGTCCAGAGGCCGTCATTGTCGCTGTCGTGGTGGCGTACGCCTTCATACTTACCGGCTTCGATGACGCTTACCTCGGCCGTGTAGCCAAACTCGGTGCGTTTGATATGCTTGTCGATGATGTCGTTGTAGTGTGTGGCCTTTTCGGCGAACGTGATCCGCTTCGTTGTCAGGTGCGCGACGCCGCCGTTCGTCGCGACCCATGCGCTGCCGTCCGGCATCGCGACGATGTCGGTCACGTGGTCATCCGGCAGCCAACGCTTGCCCTGGCGATAGGCGAACTCGCCGTCGCGCAGGCGAATGACGCCTCTGGTCGTGCCGAACCACGCGGTGCCGTCGCCGGACACCGATACACACGTGAATTCGTTGAACGGCAGACCGTCGTCAGGCGTGTACACGCGGACGCTGTC
>CAYUZD010000556.1:0-1535 GCA_964449475.1 uncultured Nitrospirales bacterium | reverse complement strand
GGAGATCGATCCGGGTTCGCCGCTGACCGTGTGGCACGAGGACGATTTTCTGCCGCGGTATTGGGACCCGCGCGGTCACGCGGTGGACATCTACGCGCCGGGCGGCACGGTGCACCGGACAGACACGAACTTCACGAAGCTCGAGTTGTTCAGTGGCGGGTACCGGAACGCGTACGATTTCGACTTCGACGCGTCGGGAGAGATGTTCACCTACGACTCGGACATGGAATGGGACGTGGGCCTGCCGTGGTACCGCGACTGCCGCGTGGCGCACCTGATCTCGGGTGCGGAATACGGTTGGCGGAGCGGATCGAGCAACAAGCCGTTCTACTACATCGAGTCGCTGCCGAGCGTGGACGATACGGGCCGCGGCTCGCCCGTGGGAATTGCGTTTTACGACCACCACGCGTATCCGTCGTACTTTCGCGGCGCGCTGTTCCTGGGCGACTGGTCGCGCGGGCGCGTTCGCGTGCTGCTGCCGCAACGGGACGGCGCGAGTTTTATTGGTGACTCACAGGACTTCGTGGCGGGCGAGCCGCTGAATGTGACCGACCTCGATGTGGGGCCGGACGGATCGCTGTACGTGACGACGGGCGGCCGACGGACGCGCGGCGGGCTCTACCGCATCAAGTACACCGGCCCGGAGGCGCCGACGCCGCGTTATGCCTCCCCCATTCTCAACGTGCTCGCGCAGCCGATGCCGCGATCGGCCTGGGGCAAGCAGGCGCTGCGGGACGCGAAGGCCGAACTCGGCGATGAATGGGCGGACGGACTGGTGAAGACGGCGAAGGACCGGACGCTGACAGGCGACCAGCGGATGCGAGCGATCGAGGCGATGCAAGTGCTGGGGCCCGCGCCGAGCGCGTCGATGCTGTCGCAACTGGCGGGCGAAGCGGACCCCGAGGTTCGCGCGGCGGCGGTGTATCTGCTTGGTACGCACCCGCTGGGCGAGGTGCGTCGCGCGCTGGATGCGGCGCTCGAAGATTCGAATCCGGTGGTGCTGCGGCGCGCGTGCGAAGCACTGGTGCGGGCGGGAATGAACTCCGAAACGAAACCGGGCAAGACCGGCGAGAACTTGTTTCGACTGTTGGATCATCCCGACCGGTTTACCCGGCACGCGGCACGGCTTGCGCTGCAACGCGTGAACACGGACGCCTGGGCCGACGCGGTGCTGAAGGACGATATTGCGAAGCGTCCCAACGGGGCGTTGGAAGGCATGGTCGCGCTGTTCGAGACCCCGGCGTACGCGGCCAACCTTGACGCGGCGGTCGGCAAGGTGGCGGAACATGCGCGCGCGGACAGCCCGGCGGACGTCGCGCTGGGCGCGGCGCGCGTGGTGCAACTCGCGATCCTGCGCGCGGGCGGGCTGGACAAAATTTCCGCGGATTCGGCGCAGGCGTTGCGGGATGCGCTGCTGCCCAAACTCCCCCACTCCGACTGGCGCGTGAACCGCGAGGTACAGGTCGCGCTGGCGGGATTGCAGACGCCGGCGGCGATCGACGGCATGCTGGCCGTGCTGGAATCCGCCGAGGACC
>CAYUZD010000555.1:0-1543 GCA_964449475.1 uncultured Nitrospirales bacterium | reverse complement strand
CGCGCGGCGTCCATGCCGATGAACGCCACGCCGGACGCGGGTCCGGGCGCGTTCACTTCGACGAGTGCGAACGCGCGGCGAAGGAGTTGCGCGAATTCGGAGAGGGGTAGATTACTCCCCGATTGGCGCGCGCTGTCGTCCTGGATCCGTCCGAGCGCCAGGTGCACCGCATTGCGCGCGGCGTCTTCCCGCTCGCGTTCGAGCGGATCCCCGAACGCACCGAGGGTCTCATCGATCGGCAAGCCGGACAGCGCCGTGTCGAGCGCCGCGGCGTAGGTTGGCATGGACGCGGCCGGGGCGAATGCATCGGCAAAGCGGAACAGGCGATCGAGCGCCGTACGGAATCCTGCGCACGCGACCGCGGCCTCCGGCATGTGGCGGACGAGTTTGGTCAGCTCGTCGCCGCGGGGCGATGCGACGGCGCCGGAGAGGTAGTTCGCTGCGCGGTCCCAACTGTTCCGCGTGGGGCGGGGCCGCGCGGCGCGCGCGAGCGTGGCGATCGCGTCGGCATGCGGGGCGGCCGGCCCGGCGAGCCAGGGTGAGACGAGGACGTCGACGACGGCGGCTTCGGACCAGGATTCGATCGCGTCGAGACAGCGAAGCACGAACCCGCCGAGCGCTGTGCGCGCGAGTTCACACGACGCGGTCCCGGCGATGGGGACGCCAAACTCCTCGAACACCGCGTCCACTGCCGGCGAGACTCCGGCTGGATGACGGAATACGACGGCGATATCGTGCGGTGCGACACGATCCGTGTGAATAAGGCGTTTAACACGGCGTGCGATCGTCTCGATCTCATGATCGACTGTGTGGCATTCGACGAAGTCGAGATCGGGGACGAGTTCGGCCGACGGCTTGGCGTCATCGCGTACGAGCAGCGACGCGGACACGTACCCGGTGACGCGTTCCGGGGCGCGCTCGGCCGGTTCCGGCGTTTCGATGCCTTCGGGAAACGCGTCGCGGATGCGTTCGAGCGTGGCCAGCGGAATCGCGTAGAGGTCTCGCTGGCGCGGATGCACATCGAGATTGAGGCCGAACGTCGCCTGGCCGACGTGGCGCGCGACGTGGACGATGACGCGGAACTCGGACGGTGTGAAGTCGTCGAACTCGTCGAGCAGAACATGTTCGAGATGCGCGAGTGCGGGCGGACAGGAGGCATCGGCAACGTTGTGCGCCAGCCAGTACATTCCCTGCAGGTCGACGGCCTGAGCGCGCCGCAGCTCGTCTTGGTAGGCGGCATAGACCAGCGCGACGGCGCCGTCCATCGGACGCTTGTGCTTCGAGCGGGCGATGCGTTCCCGAAACTCTTCGGGTTCGATGGCGGCCTGCTTGAGTTGGCCAATGACGGACAAGAGATGATCGAGGAACCCGTCGGTGCGCGAGGCGTCGCCGAGGCGCTTGATCGCGGGTGTGTCGCTCGCGCGTTCGACGACGCGGCGCAGGAGAAGGTGCTGGCCGAGCGCGTCGAGACGCGCATGTTCAAGCTCGGTGCCGCGCAGGATGCGGCGGACTAGACCCTCGAACGTGACGACGGGCGGATCCA
>CAYUZD010000554.1:0-1552 GCA_964449475.1 uncultured Nitrospirales bacterium | reverse complement strand
GGCGGAACGCATAACCCGCGTACTCGTGCACGCGTTCCTTCGTCACCACGCGTTTGCCGTACTTCTTGATGCCTTCGGTCGTCGGTTGCTGGTAGCCGCGTTGGAGGCCCTTTTCGGTGTCGTCGCCGCGCATCGACATGTTGCTCGCCAGCACCAGCAGCGGTGTCCGGCACGAGTTCGCCGCCGCGATTGCGCAAATCATGTTCGTGAAGCCGGGGCCTTCTGTGCCCGACGCGGCCGCCACTTCACCCGTCACGCGGATGAACGCGTCCGCCGCCGAACACATCGGCCCTTCGCCGCGCCCGCCGTACGCGGGAATCCCCGTCTCCGCCAGCGCGCTGATGATGCCGTAGTTCCCGGGACAGCAGAACAGCGCCGCCAAGCCTTCGCGCTTGCACGCCTCAGCGAAAATCGCCGAGCCGTTTGCCGGGAACGCGAACTCCTTCACCGGCGCGCTCGCGATCTTCTCGAACGGTTCCGGCCGCGCGATGGGCCGCGCCGCGGCGTCCGGCGTCGCCCCCTGCGCCGCGCCGCCCGCGAGCGCGGAGAGGCCCGCGCCCAGCGCCGCCGTTTTCATGAATTCGCGCCGGCTCTCGTTTGCCGCCGCGCCCGGTCGCGACGATTTCCGTTTCTCGCTCATCCCGCAGCCCTCCGCCCGTCGCGCTCTCGCGCCGTCACTCGCTCTTCGGAGCAAAACTACGCAGGTAATTCACCATGTGCCAGATGCGCTCGTCGGTCAGCCGATCTCCGAACGCCTCCATATCGTACTCCGTGCCGTTCTTGATGACCAGAAAAATGTCGCCGTCCCGCGCGCCGTATTTCCACTCGGAATCCGTCAGATCGCTCGGGTGCGTGGGCAAAAACTCGCGCATCTCGGTGTCGCCCTTGCCGTTCGCCCCGTGGCACACCACGCAAAATCGTACGTAAAACTGCTTGCCGAGCGCGATCGATTCCGGCGTCGCGGCCACATGATTCTCCGGCGCTTCGGAAGCCGGCGCCGCGCCGCCGCCTTGGGCCAGCGTCCGCAGGTAGTTCACCACGTGCCACATGCGTGGCTCGGGCATCTTGCCCGCGAACCCTTGCATGCCGTTCTGGCCGCCGTCACGAATCACGGTGAACAGTTCGCCGTCGCTCGACCCGTACTTCCACTCGTTGTCCTGAAACGTCTGCGGCGGCACGTCGAGCATCTCGGTCATGTCGGTCTTCCCCGAACCGTCCAGCGCGTGGCACGTGACGCAGTACTGTTTGTACAACGCCTCGCCCTGTTTGATCGACGCCTCGTTCGCCTCGGCCGGATTCGCAATCGCCGCCGACTCCGCATGCGGCCCCGGTTGCCGCGGCTCGCCCCACGCACTTGCAGCAATCAATAGAATCCCGGCTATCAACATCGAAAACTTCATGCGACCAGTACGCCTCCCGAACACTTTGTCACCGCACCGCTACGCTCTATCAAACCATTAAATTCCTGGGATTGCCACTCTCCGGATACTCAGTTCTCCGCCTTGCTGCCCGATTCTAGGAACTGGATCAGTTCGACCAATTGGCCGAAATT
>CAYUZD010000553.1:0-1558 GCA_964449475.1 uncultured Nitrospirales bacterium | reverse complement strand
AGTTTTCGATGTAGTACGTGTCCCACGCCACCACTTCGTCGAACGAGTACCGGTGCCCGCGGTTCACCTGCCACAGCCCCGTGATCCCCGGCGTCGTCGCCAGCCGCCGCAGGTGCGACTCGCTGTACTTCCGCGTCTCCTCCGGCAGCGGCGGGCGCGGCCCCACGACGCTCATGTCGCCGCGCAACACGTTCAGAAACTGCGGCCACTCGTCCATGCACGACTTGCGCAGGAACCGCCCCACGCGCGTCACCCTCGGATCGTTCTTCACCTTGAAGATGTGGCCGTCCGCCTCGTTCAGCGCCGCCACTCGGTCAAACTCCGCTTCCGCCCCGTGGTACATCGAGCGGAACTTGTACATCGTGAATTGCCGGCCGTGCTTGCCCACGCGCCGCTGGTGGAACAGCAACGGCCCCGGGCTCTCGCGCTTGATCAGGAACGCGAGCACGAGCCACAGCGGCAGCGTGACCGTCAGCAACACGGACGAGACCACGATGTCCTCGATGCGCTTGAGCACCTTCGCGATGCCCTCGATCGCGATCTCGTTCACCTGAATCACCGGCCGCCCCGCCATATCCTCCAGGTGCCGGCCCTGCATCAGGATCCCGTAAAAATCCAGCGACAGTTTCACCACTACGTCGCGTTTGTGGCATTCCTCGACGAAATCCATCAACTCCACGCCCAGCCCCGCCGCGTTCGTCACCACCACCTCGTCGATCCGGTGCTGGTTGATGATGTCCAGGATCTGCGTCGGCGTCCCGAGATACTTGAACCGTCCCGATTGCGCGACCGCCGAGTCCGCCGGCGCGCCGTCCGCCAGGTACCCCACCAGCCGGTACGTGCGGTCGGGATAGTTCTCCAGCTCGTGCATCATCGCCAGCGCCGCGTCGCCCACGCCCTGCACCGCCACGCGCCGGTATCCGATCCCTCGCCGCAACAGTTCCGCGCGCACGCCCGCATACGCCGAGTGCGACGCGGCCACGATGACGAGATTCAACAGCCAGTCGATCCCGAACACCATGCGCGAATAGCTGAATTCGGGGAACGACACCAGCCCGCGGTACATGAACGCGATCACAATCAGCACGACGGACGCCACCGTCGCCGCCTTGCAGATGTTCACCAGGTTGCGCGGCGATTGCCGGTTCAGCACGCGCGCGTCGTACACGCCGAACAGGTTGTACGTGAACGCGCGCACGAACGGCGCCGCCACGATCAGCGCGACGTACGGCTCGAACCACCGGTCCGCCCGCACCGCCTCGATGGTCTCCGCGATCCCTTCGACCGGCGGGCCGATGCGCACGAAATACGCCGCCAGCATGCACCCCGCCGCCACCGCCATGTCGAAGGCGATCAACGGCGCGATCTGAAGAAGATGTCGTGTCCTGCGGGTCACGTGCGCACGCCTTTTGGCGGAAGATCCACCCGAGTCCGTTCCCCAATCGCCCCTATATTAGCGCATTTTCGGCTCGTTCGCTCAATGCCGCCGCAGCGTCGCCGTCAGCGCATTCCCCGCGCTCGAATCGTCGTAGTTCTCGTACGTGAACCTAACCTCCAG
>CAYUZD010000552.1:0-1559 GCA_964449475.1 uncultured Nitrospirales bacterium | reverse complement strand
GGCGAGGGAGATCGAACCGAGGCATTCGGGTTCGTCAATCTCGCCGTCGCCAAGGAAGGCCCAGACCTTCTGGTCGGACGGCTCCATCAAGCCGCGATCCTCGAGGTAGCGGTTAAACCGCGCGTTGTAGATCGCCATGATCGGCCCGAGACCCATCGAGACGGTCGGGAACTGCCAGTAATCGGGCATCAGCCGCGGGTGCGGATAGGACGAGAGGCCGCCGCCGTCGGCGAGTTCGCGGCGGAAGTTTTCGACCTGATCCTGTGAGAGGCGGCCCTCGAGGAACGAGCGCGCATAGATGCCGGGGGACGCGTGACCCTGGAAATAGATGAGGTCGCCGCCGCAGGGGTGCTCGGGCCCGCGGAAGAAGTGGTTGAACCCGACCTCGTAGAGCGTGGCGGCGGACGCGTACGTCGAGATATGACCGCCGATGCCGTCCGAGTGCTTGTTCGCGCGGACGACCATGGCCATCGCGTTCCAGCGGATGACGGCGCGGATGCGGCGTTCGAGTTCGTAGTTGCCCGGGTACTGCGGCTGCTCCTCGACGGGGATCGTGTTGATGTAGGGCGTGTTCGCGGAGAACGGCAGACGGATGCCGCTGGTGTGCGCGCGGGTCTGCAACATGCGGAGCAAATAACGGACGCGCTCGGGCGTTTCGCGGCGGATCACGTCGTCCAGCGACTCGAGCCAGTCGCGGGCTTCGGCTTCCTGTGCTTCCGTCGCGCGGAAATCGTCCTTCAAGGCGGACACTCCTGCGGGTATGCGGGGTACAACGCGCACGGGCCGCCCCCGTGGGGCCCGGCGCTGGAGGCCACGAGCGCCAATTGTATTCCAATGCGCCGGGCGGGGTAAAACGGGGCGGGCGGAATCTAAACGAATTCGGCGCGGAACAGGTCTAAGATCCCGAACGATCGTTCTGGGAGTGCGGCGATGAATCGAATCCTCTTGATGACGGCATCCGTGGTGTTCGCCTGTGCGGCGGGCGCATGGACGGAACAGGAATTCTGGACGGGGACGATCGAACGCGGCGGTGCGACGCTGGGCGTGGACGTGCGATTGACAGACGAGAGCGGCGCGTGGCGGGGCGAATTCGATCTGCCGGATGTGCGGCTGGTGGGGCTGCCGCTGATCGCGGCGGAGCGGGACGGCGCGCGCGCGGCGTTCGGGTTCGGCGCGGAGGATCAGGTTGCCTATCGCCTTGAGGGCACCATCGATGGCGACACGTTTACCGGCGAATGCGCGTTCGTCTCGCGCGGGTTTTCGGCACCGTTCAACTTGCGCCGCGTGGACGATCCGCGGCCGTACACGACCGAGGAGGTCACGTTCCAGAACGACGACGTCACCTTGGCGGGGACGGTGTTCACGCCGGAGACACCGGGGCCGCATCCGGGCATCGTGCTGATCCACGGGTCGGGCGACAACGAGCGGTGGTGGCGGTTCGGCCATGCGGACTACTTCGCGCGGCAGGGGCTGACGGTGCTCGGGTTCGACAAGCGCGGGAACGGCGGGTCGACGGGCAACTGGCGGCTGGTGGGGTTCGAGCCGCTCGCGCGCGACGG
>CAYUZD010000551.1:0-1565 GCA_964449475.1 uncultured Nitrospirales bacterium | reverse complement strand
GAGTCCATTTGCATACGACGACATGCCGACAAGCGTGGGTGTTGATCACGAAGCAGCACCTTGGTCGGAGAGTACGGGTACGGATGCATTTCGGGTGATTAAACTGCACCGGACTACACTATTGATTCCCGAGCAATACTTCGAGAATTCGTCCATCCGTTACTCCCCGCGGACCTACTCGTTCGTCGCCTTCATTCCTCGCGATGCCATCGACGACCCCGAACGCCTGGCCCGGATCCCGGCGGACAGCGAGTACGAGATAGTTCATCTCGAACCGATATTCTTCCGCCGTCCGAAGTGATCATGAGCGGTCAGGGCTGATACGAAACGATCGCCCCTCCGCCGGTTTTCCAGCGGAGGGGCTAGATAGTGAATATTCCGAACGAGAACCCGGCGCCATAGGCCGGGGCGCGTCTAGGGTTCGCACCCCCTTGTTGTCCCCGAACCCTTCGGGGTTAATCCACCTATGACGCCAGTGCTACTGCCCGGACTATCCATAGCTGGACCACCTCCTTTCTAGACGCGTCCGCACATCCCGGCCGGGCCCCCATAGACCAACCGTCGTTGCCGAACGTCCGAGACCTATTTTAGCGATTCGCGCGGAATTCGCAAGGGAAAAATTCGGAGCGATCCGGAATTCCCGCCTGCGACCTGCACTCGTGACGCGCCTCTCCCCTGCCGTATGCGCACGCGGTGTGAGGTATGCTGGCCCGCAAGCGACTCAATGAGAAGGCAGAGGAACCAAGCATGAAACTGGACGAACTGACGGACGTCAAGTACGAGGTCGAACGCGGCCTCGCGTGGATCACGATCAACCGGCCGGAGCGGTACAACGCATTTCGCGGGCGGACGGTGGACGAGCTGATCCGCTGTTTCAAGGCGGCGTGGGCGGACCGCGGCGTGGGCGTGATCGCGCTGACGGGTGCGGGCGACAAGGCATTCTGCGCGGGCGGCGACCAGAAACAGCGGAACGAGACGGGCGACTACGGGCCGACGGAGACGGGCATCTTCGAAGTGGAGACACTGCACCGCGTGATCCGCGACGTGCCGAAGCCCGTGATCGCGGCCGTGAACGGGCTGGCGATTGGCGGCGGGCACGTATTGCACGTGTTGTGCGACATCACGATCGCGGCGGACACGGCGCGGTTCGGCCAGGCGGGTCCGCGCGTGGGGTCGTTCGACGCGGGGTTCGGGACGGCGTACCTCGCGCGGATCCTCGGCGAGAAACGCGCGCGCGAGGTGTGGTACTTGTGCCGGCAATACGACGCGGCGACGATGGAGCGCTGGGGGTTGGTGAACGCGGTCGTGCCGGCGGCGGAATTGCGCGCGGAGGTGCGGCGGTGGGCGGACGAGATGCTCGCGAAGAGCCCGACAGCGCTGACCGTGCTCAAGCATTCGTTCAACGCGGACTCGGACGCGATCGGCGGCATCGGCACGCTGGCGTTCGATACGCTACACATCTTCGGCGATACGGACGAGGCGAAGGAAGGGATCACGGCGTTCAACGAGAAACGGCAGCCGGATTTTGCTCGGTTCAGATAAGAGCGGCCACGGATCTGACGGAT
>CAYUZD010000550.1:0-1573 GCA_964449475.1 uncultured Nitrospirales bacterium | reverse complement strand
CGTACGCGTCGATGTACAGATTCATCCGGTGCAGCGCGGACGCGATGAGCGCGACCACGGACAGGATGAAGCACGCGCTGATGATCTTGTACGCGCGGCGGCCGCCCTCGCCCGCGGTCTCCACCACGCGCGAAGTCAGCACCAGCACGCCGAGCGATATCGCCGCGACCACAGCCAGCTCGAAGAACCCACGCCGAGCGTAGTCCGCGTAGGTCAGGCCGGCTTCTGTCAGTACGCGTTCGTGTCCGCCGAACAGATACCGCGCTTGCACCGCGATGAACGACACGAACAATGCCGTGACGATCCCGAGCGCGACGTTGACCTCGATCGCGCCCCAGCGCATCCGCGCGCCCTCGCGGAGGTTGAGGACGGAATCGCCGACCGGCCCCTCCAGGCACTGCCACAGCACCGTGGCCGCGGCCCATGCGCAAAAGGCCGTCAGCATCACGTGTGACACCACGGTCTCCACGTCGAAATACAGCACGTTCGTCAAGAACTGCTCGTACAACGCGTCCGCGGACATCAACAACGCGCCGAACAGAATCACCAGCGGCGCCGCGAACAGGATCCCGCGCAACACGGCGAACACGGCGCGCGACGTGCCCCGGTCGGCGGCCTTCCCCGCCTGTTGCGCCTGCGACGCGAGCACGAACGGCAACCGAATCGTCCAGATGCCGAACCGGAACGCGTCTATCGCGTAGTCCCACAGCCGCGCAATCCTCGGGTCGCGGCCCACGCGCGACGCCGCGGCCAGAATCACCGCCACGCCGATGACGCCGAGGATCAACGCACTGATCGGACTGACGTCCCGCCACGCATAAACGACCGAGAAGAACGCAGCCAGGACCAATAGCGCGCGGGCGGGTTTGGCGAGGTCCACCGCACTTCGTCGCGCCTGGTGCCACAGCACGCCGAGCGTCATCAGGCAGCACAACGTCACGTTGATCCCGAGCGGCCCGGGCCGCAGCAGCGCGTCTCCCGCGACGCCGATCGTGGTCACGCACACCAGAAACCCGCGTTCTCGAAACCGAAACGAGTTCATGTCGTACTCCAAAGAAAGTTCTCTACACAACAAAGCGCGCGGCCGGAGAATAATCGATCAGGGATCGCGAACGGCCGCGATCAGCTGTTCCATGTGCGCCAGATACCCCTCCAGCGCCTTCCTGCCCTTCTTCGTCAGGCGATACTCGGTCCGCGGCACGCGCCCGTCGAAACCCTTTTTGCAATCGACGTACCCCGCCGCCTCGAGCTTCTGGGTATGGATGCTGATGTTGCCGTCCGTCAGCTTCAACAGCTTCTTGAGGTCGGTGAACGACAGCGCATCGTTCACCGCGAGCGTGCTGACAATCCCCAGGCGCGTCCGTTCGTGGATGACCGCGTTGAAGTGGTCCTCCTTCGTCGCGGCCGCGCCGCCCGGAAGGGCCCGCAGCCCTTCGGACACTTTCTTGCGCGCAGTGTTCTCGCGTGGCATCGAATCTACCCTCCGTGGTGGCGCGCAATGATGAACCCAAAGACGACGTGCAACCCGCCGAACGCCGCGGCCAACACGAGGTCGTACGCGTGCACCGCGCCG
>CAYUZD010000549.1:0-1576 GCA_964449475.1 uncultured Nitrospirales bacterium | reverse complement strand
TCGTCCCCCGCGAAGTGAAACGTCCGGTGAATGTGCGTGATCGACTCGCCCGGCCCCAGCGCCGCCGCAGGCGATGACGTCTCCAACTCGTAGAACGGCCCCATCGGCTTCGCGCCCGGCTCCGGCGGCCCGTCGTTGTAGCTGTTCACCACGTCCCCGCCGTACGGCGCGTCCTGCATCGCCCACATCGAGTTCACGTAGTCCGTCGCGCCTTCGGGCTGGTTGAACTGCACGATCGTCAGCACGCCCCGGCCCGCGTCGTAGCTCCCGCACACCGGCTTCGCGCGCCGCGGCGACACGCCGATTTTGCTCCGATACTGACCATCTCCCCGGAAGTACAGATGCGAATCGGTGACCTGCAGTCGATCCTCCGGCACTTTGCCGAAATACATGTCGTTCACAATCGGTCCAAGTTCGTCTGTGCTGCCCGCTTCTATAGGCAGGACAACGGTGGTCTCGGGCGATGGATTAAACATCCCCAGGATCCATACCGAAAGCAGCCCGGTCTCCTTCGTCCAAGCCTCCGTACCCGTGTTGACCAGCGTGTTCATCGAGACGTACCCAACGGTTGACACCCCCGTCAGATCCGGCACGCTAAGGATGCTTTGTATCTGGCCGTTCGTCAACAGCCGGACCGTTCTCGCGACCGCGACCGAGAACTTCGTGCCTGAGTGATTTACCAGCGTCGCCGCGCCAGAAAGCACGGCGTGGTCGCCCATTTGCCATGCGACATAGAATGGCTCGGTGTCGATGAATGACGGCACCTGCCAATGCTCGAAGTCAAAGGGATCGCCGGGCTTGAAGTAAAGCCCGAATTGACCGCCCTCCGGCCCCAGCCAGAACCGGTCCTCCCCGCCAAACGCATTCATGTGCGGCACCGTCTCCCCCGACGCGATCAGCTCTCGGTTAATCCACCCGAAGCTCGGCCCCACCGCGCCGCCAGTCGTGCTCGTCATCACCCGGCCTTGGTACTGAGGCACGATCACGATCTGCGCTTGACCCGCCTCGTCGCTCAACGTGATCGCGTCCGTATGCTCCGTGAGAAATGCGACATCGTCTCCGAAGCTCCCCGCCGCAGGCGCTGCCTCCGCTGCATCGTCCCTCACCGCGGTTGCTCCTCCCGCGTCCCCTCTCGCATCGCTCGACTCCTTCGCGCTGCATCCCGCAAACATCGCGCACACGATCATGGCTCCGCCCGCCACCGCCGCACTCCGCCGATTCTTCCGCACGACTCAACCCTCCCGCACCCTTACCCAATTCTTTGGCAGGTTTAAGCGGGGTGTGCTTAAACCTGTTGCGCCTGGGTGCCACGCCTAAGCGGGGTCTGCTTAGGCGTGTTCAACTCACCACCAAATACCGCTCGGATGCCCGCCAACCGATCGCTTGTTATACTCGATTTCCGCGCGCCGCACTACACCGCGCGACAAGTACCGGCCCGGACAAACTCCGCGACATCGAGTTGATTTCACCGTGACCCCAGCCAACGAAAGGTGCACCCCATGCGCAACTCCCCCTGCGTCTACGCGGTCCTCCTCGCCATGACCTCAATCTCGTCCGGTCCCGCCTCGCCGCAGGA
>CAYUZD010000548.1:0-1587 GCA_964449475.1 uncultured Nitrospirales bacterium | reverse complement strand
TGCTTGCTGTGGTTCGCGACGGCCGCGGCGTCCTTGTAGACCTCGAAGAAGATGATCTTCGTCGGGTCCTTCTGCGAACGGTGCGCGATGTAGACGAGCACATCCGGCTCGTTCGCCTTCACGGCCGCGGTGAGTTCCTGCAGCGTCGCGATGGCCTTGTCCTCCGCGCCCGCCTTGAGTGTCAACGTTACGATTTGCGTGACCACGCCCGGTGTATCCTCCGCATGGGTCAGGCGGCTGAATCCGAACGCCGCCACCATGGCTGCGCCGGCCGTTGCCGCGACGAATTCCCTGCGTGTGGCGCCCTGCTGTTCCGAGTTCATGAGTCCAAGTCCTCCAGCGTGCCGCCCCGCCGCGGGGCAGGTTCAAAGCCGAACGCGCATGATGCCACTTGCCCGCGGAGGGGTGCAAGACCGTTCTGCGGCTACGGAACCCGCGTGGCTTGTCCGTTGTACCGTTCCGCATCTAGAATCCGGCAATGAGATTCGTGCTGACAGCGTTACTGTTCGCCGCGACCGCCGTCGCCGAGATCGTCGGGTGCTACCTGCCCTATTTGTGGCTGCGCCACGGCAAGCCGGCCTGGCTGCTGATTCCGGCCGCGGCGAGTCTGGCGTTGTTCGCGTGGCTGCTCACGCTTCATCCGCAGGCCGCGGGGCGCGTATACGCTTCGTACGGCGGGGTCTACGTGACCATCGCGCTGCTTTGGCTCTGGGCCGTCGAGGGTGTCCGCCCAGATCGGTGGGACTACCTGGGCATCGGTTTGTGCCTCGCCGGTATGGGCGTGATCATGCTCGCGCCGCGGGGCTGATCGCGCACGGAGGTTTCCCGGTGCCCGCCCGGGTCTGGATTGAGTATGATTCCCGTTTCGACCCCAGCGCCGGAGATCCGACCCAATGCTTTCCGAGTCCAGCATCAAGATTCAGCCGTTGCCGCGCATCATGTTTGGCGCGGGATCGAGCGACGAGATTGCCAAGCACGTCGCGGAGACGAAGAAGTCGCGCGCGCTGCTGGTGACGGATGCCGGGCTGGTGAAGGCGGGGATCGCGGGCGACATTGCGAACCGGCTGAAAGACGGCGGACTCGAGGTCGCGATCTTCGACGGTGTCGAGCCGAACCCGACGGACAAGAACGTGACGGCGGGCGTCGCGAAGCTGCGCGCGCTGGGCGACGCGGTCGTGGTCGCGCTGGGCGGCGGGTCGTCGATGGACTGCGCGAAGGCGATCGCGCTGTTGGTGAACAACGCCGGACACCCGCGCGATTTCGGGTACGGCTGCAAGCCGGAGAAGCCCGGCGCGCCGGTCGTGGCGATTCCCACGACCTCCGGCACGGGATCGGAGACGAACCTGGTTGGCGTGATCACGGACACGGAACACAACCGCAAGATTTACGTCGCGCACCCGAGCGTGCAGCCGCGCGTGGCGGTGCTGGACCCGAAGCTGACGGTGGGGTTGCCGGCATATCCGACGGCGACGTGCGGGTTTGACGTGCTGACGCACGCGGTCGAGGCGCACACGTCCCGCGTGGCGAATCCCTACACGGACGGCATCGCGATACAGGCGATCCGCATGGCGTGGACGCACCTGCCGC
>CAYUZD010000547.1:0-1634 GCA_964449475.1 uncultured Nitrospirales bacterium | reverse complement strand
AGCGCCGCGACGACCCGACGCTGGCCCAGGCGCTGCACCTCATCAACGGCGACACAATCACGCAGGCGATCCAGACGCCCGAGGGCCGGTTGGCCGTGGCCGTGCAGCGCGAATTGCCGACGGTGGACGCCGTCCGCGAGTTGTACGTCGCGGCGTTGTCGCGCGAACCGTCCGATGGCGAACTCGCGCAGCTTGCGTCGTATGTGGACAGCTCGGCCGATCGACGCGCCGCGCTGGAGGATGTGTATTGGAGCGTGTTGAACTCGAAGGAATTCGTGTTCAATCACTAGCGAGTAAGGAGTACACCGATGAGTCGAACGATCATTCTCGCCGCGGCGCTGGCGGTTGCCGGCGGCGTATTCGCGCAGGACGCGCCGCCCGCGCCGGACGTGAACAAAGTCATCGAAGAGATGGCGGCCGTCGGCCCGGAGGCATTGCTTGCGCGGGTGAAGGAACTCAAGGCGGCCGAACAGGAAATCGTGAAGCAGGCGGGCGACCTGCGCGCGCAGGCCGATCAGAAGGACAAGGAAGCCGAGGCGCTCCGCGCACGGATCGCGGCCGTCGAGAAGTTCACGGCGGAACTCGCCGCGGCGATGGCGCCGCCCGCGCCGGCCCCGGCGCCGGAACAAGCGGCAGCTCCTGCGGAGCAACCCGCTGCCCCGGCCGAACAACCCGCGCCGGCACCCGCGGAGGCGGCCCCCGCAGCGGAGGCGCAACCCGCCGCCGCCGAATCGGCCCCTCCCGCGCAATGAACACGGAGTTGCAGGACTAGCAACGTGCGAACGAGGCTCCACATACTCACGCGCATACTCGCGCCGACGCTAATCGTATGCGGATCGGCCGTCGCGGCGGATGACGCCGCGCTCACGCCCGACGCGGTGCTCGATTCGCTGCTGCAATCGGACCCTGCGGCGATCCGCGCGGCATTGGACGCGATGCGCGCGCAGGCGGACGCGCTAGCCGCCGAATCCGCGGCGCTACGGGAACAGGCGGCGCAATCCGACGCCAAAATCGCGGAGTTGCGCGCCGTGCTCGGCCCGCTCGAGGGCCTGCTTCCCGCGTCGGCCAAATCGCAGATGGCCGGGAATTCCGTCGAGGCTACCGAGGCCGCGATGGGACCCAGGATCACCTTCGCAGACGACGTGTTCCCGATTTTCGAGCAGTTCTGTCTCAGTTGCCATGAAGAAGATAAACGCCGCGGCGGGTTATCGCTCGCGTCGTTCAATCACGCGATGGAAGGCGGCAGTTCCGGCCAGGTGATCTCGCCCGGCGACCCGGACGGCAGCCGGTTGATCAAGCTGATCGAGTGGTCACAGGAACCGATCATGCCGCCCAAGGGCGACCCGCTCGCGGACGAACAGATCGAAATGATCCGCAACTGGATCATGGAAGGTGCGCCGCGCGATGCGAAGAGCGAGGCGCGGCTCGCGAAGTCGAACATGCCCGCCGCGCCGCAGGAGATCTTCATCGCCGCCGCCGGCATGGACGGTCCGCCGCCCATGCCCGAGGTGGCGCTCGCGGCCGTTTCGGCGCCGCGTGTCCGCGCGCCCGTGGCCCGCGCGATGGCGGCAAGCCCGACCGCGCCGCTGCTTGCCGTCGCGGGCGATCGCCAGGTGCTCCTGTACGACCTCGAG
>CAYUZD010000546.1:0-1644 GCA_964449475.1 uncultured Nitrospirales bacterium | reverse complement strand
GCGCGTAGGCGCGCATCGCGGCCTCGACCGCGAGCATGTGTTTAATCAGGCTGTCGGACGACGTATATTCGTTGAGCAACGCCCAGGCGTCGTCTCGGGTGGGAACGCTCATAGGACCTCCAGTCTTTCGCAGCATAACAAGTTGGGCGCGCAGTGTCGCGCGCATGAAGCAGGATGAACTTATGGCCGATGAAGTCGCGATCGAGCTGAAGGACGGGAAGAAGAAGGCGCCCAGCCGGATCACGCCCGTATTTCGCGTCGTGCTGCTGCTGATTGTGTTGGGCGTGGTGTACTGGCTGTTGCCCGCGCCGAAGCCGCCGCTCGTGATTCCCGAGACGACGATGACGGCCGATTGGCGGGCCTACGGCAACGATCCCGGTGGCACGCGGTATTCGCCGCTGGACCAAATCACACCGGGGAACGTGATGCACCTCGAACAGGCGTGGGTGTACCGCACGGGCGAGGACTACACGGGGAAACCTGGCGAGGATTCGGCGGCGTTCGAGGCGACGCCGATCGTGGTGACGGAGAACGAAGAAAGCGTGATGTATCTGAGCACCCCGTCGAACCGCGTCATTGCGCTCAATGCCGAAAACGGCGAGCCACTCTGGACCTTCGATCCGAAACTTAACCCGACCAAGGACACGAGCGAACTCACGTCGCGCGGCGTATCGACCTGGCCGCAGCCGGGCCACACACCCGAGGGCGAATGGACGCGGCGGATTTTCCTAGGGACGCTGGACGCGAGACTCATCTGCCTCGATACGGCGACCCAAGGCCGGTGCGCAGACTTCGGTACGAACGGCGAGGTGGACCTGCGCGTCGGCGCGCGCGTGAAGGACTCCGACGAGTCGATCAGCTACCTTGTGACGTCGCCGCCGGCGATCGTGCGCGATCTCGTGATCGTGGGGTCGGCCATCGGCGACAACCGGCGGGTCGACTCCGAGCGGGGCGTTGTGCGCGCGTACCACGCGCGGACGGGCGAGCGCGTATGGTCGTGGGACCCGATCCCCAATACGCCATTCCATCCCGCGGCGCGCGAATGGGAGCCGGAACAGGCCGCGAAGACCGGAGCGGCGAACGCTTGGTCGATCTTGTCGGTGGACGCGGAGCGGGACCTTGTGTTCGTGCCGACGGGCAGCGCGTCGCCGGACTACTTCGGCGGCGAGCGCAAGGGGTCGAACCTGTACGCGAACAGCACGGTCGCGTTGCGCGCTTCGACCGGCCAGGTCGTCTGGGCGTTTCAGTCGGTGCATCACGATTTGTGGGACTACGACGTGCCGGCGCAGCCGGTGCTGATGGACGTGACGCGCGCGGGGCGGAAGGTGCCCGCGGTCGTGCAGGCGACGAAGATGGGCCACGTGTTCTTCTTCGACCGCGACACCGGCGAGCCGCTGTTCGACGTCGAGGAGCGCGCGGTGCCGGCGTCCGACGTGCCGGGCGAGGCCGCGTGGCCGACGCAGCCGTTCCCGGTGGTGACGGAGGCGCTCGTGCCGCAGACGCTGACGGCGGACGACGCGTGGGGCCTGACGCCTATCGACCGGCGCATGGCGCGCAAGCGCCTCGAGGGGCTGCGGTCGGACG
Source organism: uncultured Nitrospirales bacterium (assembly GCA_964449475.1). Taxonomy (GTDB): domain Bacteria; phylum Hydrogenedentota; class Hydrogenedentia; order Hydrogenedentales; genus VFKU01. The sequence goes on along the minus strand of CAYUZD010000546.1, from coordinate 60 downwards.
GCCTGTTCACGCCGCCGAGCCTGGAGGGGACGATCCACTATCCGGGCGTCGCGGGCGGCA
>CAYUZD010000545.1:0-1645 GCA_964449475.1 uncultured Nitrospirales bacterium | reverse complement strand
AGACGAGGTTCGTGCTGATGTCGTTGATGGCCGGAACGCCGCGCGACGTCGCGACACCGTACACGAGCGCGGCCGCGGGGAACACCCCCAACAACGCGAGCAGCGTGCGCGGGCCTGTGCCGGTACGCACGGCGAGGATCGCGGCGAGGATGAGGGCGATTACGCCCAGGAGCATGCCGAGCGCCGTCAGCCCGAATGCGGTGAGCGCAGGCGTGATGCGTCCGTAGCCGAGAGCGAATCCCGCCAGAAACAGAGTGATCGAGATGATCCCTGTAGTCGCTCCGATGGTGCCAAGCATGGTTCTCATTCTCGTGTTCTCCGCTGAACCGCCTACCACGAATTTACACGAATGGTGCACGAATCAACACGAAACTGACCAATGGCTGTTCGTACAATGATTCGGGCGGTTTCTGTGTAAATTCGCGGTCAGGGCCTTACACGCTCATTGTCGCCAAAGCCGACAGGATCGCGTCGTGCAGTGCGCCGTTCGTCGCGCAGACACCGCGGTTCGCTTCGAGGCGTGTGCCCCGGCTGAAATCGAGCGCGCGGCCGTCCAGATCCGTCACGCGTCCGCCGGCCTCCTCGACGACGAGACTGCCCGCCGCCTGGTCCCAGATACACTCGCGGTAGTCGGGTTTCTTCGGCGACATCAGGCGCAACAACACGTCGCCGTGGCCGCCGGCCATCACTGCGTACTTCGCCTGGCTGTCCAGCCCGACGGACGGCGCGTGCACGCCGAGCGACGCGGCAAGTTCGCCCATCTGGTCGAGGTTGGTGTGGCCTGACTCGACGCTGCGCAGGAACCGCGCGTCACGGATGTTTTCAACGGTCGAAACGCGGAGCGGCGCGCGCCGCGCATGCGCATCGTCCAGCGGCATCCAGAACGCGCCCTGTCCGCGCACCGCCGCGGCGATGATGCCCGTCTCGGGCGCGAGCGCGCCGCCAGGACCGAGCGCGGGACACGCGAGCGCCGCGACCTCCACGCGACCCTCCACGATCAACGCCAGTGCAACCGCATACTGCTCGCAACGCAGAAATCCCTTCGTGCCGTCAATCGGATCGAGCGTCCAGAACCGGTCGCCCGGCTCGCCATTCCCGATATCAATCCACTCGCACACTTGCTCGGCTGTGACCACATCGATCGTAGGGGCGGCCCCCCGTGGCCGCCCAAATTCACCCCCGGACACTCCCTCGCTAACAAACCGCGTCACCGCCGCAAGCGTCGCCGGATCCGCGCGCAGCGCCGAAGCATCCTCCTCGCCCACCAGCGCGTCGCCCGGAAACGCCTCCCGCAACGCCCGCGCGACCACCGCCTGGCTTGCGAAATCCGCCACCGTCACCGGCGATTGGTCGTCCTTGTGCAGCACGCCCGCCGCCTTCGTGGCATCGGCATCCTGCCGATGCGCGCCAAGCAACGCGGCCTGCACGCGCCGGGTAACGATCGAAGCGCGACGGACGGCGTTGAGTGAAAAGAGAAGTGCATCGTCGAAGGGCATGTCGTGCTCCGGGCAAACGCCGGATGATATCAGACGGGGACAACTCGCGCGGGCCGGAAGCCGCGTGAAGCCGCTTCCACCTTACCGAATCATGCGCAACAGCGCTTCGCCGATTTGGCGGGCGCGGCGGGCGACCGGGCCGGTGAGGC
>CAYUZD010000544.1:0-1648 GCA_964449475.1 uncultured Nitrospirales bacterium | reverse complement strand
TGACCGCGAGCGGATGCGTGAGGTTGCCGAGGATGCTGTGTTGCAGGATGCCGGCCTGATCGCGGATGGCCTGCACGATTTTCGGGTGGCTGTGCCCGAGCGCGACCGCCCACCATGACGCGATGCCGTCGAGCACCGCTCGGCCGTCGGAATCGTAGAGGTACACCCCGTCGCCCCGCTCGAAACTCACGTACGGCCCCGACTCCCACGCGTTCGTGTCGGTGTACGGGTGCCACAGGTGGCGGTAGTCGAGGTCTTGTAGCGTGTCGGTGCGCAGGGCCATGCGTCTATCCAAGTTCCGGAAACAACCGCGCGAGGCCCGGCAGAAACCGCTCCGAGCCCGCGAGCGCCCGCGCCGGGTCGGCGTCGAGTCCGGGCAGGTAGTCCATGTTACCCAACACCGGGACGTTGCCGAAAGTCTCGACCGCGCGCGGGTTGTCCTCGCGGATGAAATCGAGCGGGACGTTTTCGGTCTCATTGAAGATGACGCCCGCGACGTGGAGCTGGCGCGCGCGCAGGGCGTCGATGGAAAGCAGCGTGTGGTTGATCGTGCCGAGGCCGCGGCGTGCGACGAGAATGACGGGATACGCGAGGCGCTGCATGAGGTCGAGCGTCGTCTCGGATTCCGTCAACGGGACGTAGACACCCCCCGCACCTTCGACCAGCAACACGCCGTACACCTTCTCGAGCCCGCGCGCGAACGCCAGGATCCGGTCGATCTCTGGATACACGCCCGCCATGCGCGCGGCGAGATGCGGCGAACAGGCCGGCTCGTAACAATACGGCGACATCCGCGCCACGAGATCCGGAGGCGGATGAAAGTCTGCCGCAGCATGGTGAAACGCGAGGTCGGGCGCGGTCCAACGGCCGTTTAACAACGTCGCGCCGGTCTGCACCGGTTTCATCGTCGCGGCGTTCACCCCCCGCGCGCGCAGGACGCGAAGAATCGCGGCGGTGACCGCGGTCTTGCCGATGCCGGTGTCCGTCCCGGTGATGAAGTAGCCGCGAGACATCACACGCATCCGCGACCGTAGGGGCGGCCCCCCGCGGCCGCCCAGCCTTTGGAACGGATGGTTATGCGCTCGCGGAACGCAGGGCGGGGACGGGGCCCCGCCCCTACGAAGACTGTGCCGTTCACCGCGGCGCCTGCGCGGACTGAACGACTTCCGCAATGATGACCGCGGCGCGCGCGAGGTCGTCGCGCGAGTGCGCCAGCGTCACGGAAAGGCGCAGACGCGACGTGCCGTACGGGACGGACGGCGGGCGGATCGCAGTGTCGAGCACGCCGCGCTCGAACAGCGCGTCGGACAACGCCAGCGCGGTCTCGTTTGATCCGACGACGATCGGCACGATGGGCGACCGATGTTCCTCGACCTCGAGGCCCGCGCGGCGCAGTTCGGCGCGGAAAAACGCGGCGCGGTCGAGCAGTTCCGCGCCCAGGCCGGGTTCAGTCATCACGATATGCGCGGCTTCGAGCCCCGCGCCGACGCAGGACGGCGCGAGCCCGGTCGAAAAAATGAAGCTGCGCGCGCGATTGACGAGCATGTCGATGAATTCAGTGGATCCGGCGACGAATCCGCCGCCGCCGCCCAACGCCTTGGCGAGATTGGCCGAAATCGCGCCGGGTTGGACGCCGAGTTCCGCGCAC
>CAYUZD010000543.1:0-1648 GCA_964449475.1 uncultured Nitrospirales bacterium | reverse complement strand
AAGTACGCGGACGACGAACTGGGTCAGTTGACCGACCAGTTCAACAGCATGCTGGGCAGGATCCAGGACCGGGACCGCGCGTTGCAGCGGGCGCACGACGAACTCGAGAACCGCGTCCGTGAGCGGACCAGGGATCTCGAGGAAGAGATCAAGGTGCGCAAGCAGGCCGAGATCCAGGCAGACGCCTACAACAAGGAATTGCAGGACGCGAACCGGACGCTCGAGGAGGCGATCGAGCACGCAAACGAGATGGCGATCGAAGCGCAGGCGGCGAACGTGGCCAAGAGCGAGTTCCTGGCCAACATGAGCCACGAGATCCGCACGCCGATGAACGCCATTCTCGGGTTTACCGGCTTCCTGCTCGAAACGAAACTGAGCGAGGAACAGCTCGAGTTCGCTCGTGCCGTGCAGACCGCCGCCGACCATCTGATGGTCATCATCAACGACATTCTCGACTTCTCGAAGATCGAAGTCGGCAAGCTGGAGTTGGACGAGATCGACTTCAACGTCCGAACGACGGTCGAGGACGTGGCCGACACGCTCAGCCTGCGCGCGCACGAGAAGGGACTGAACCTCGCCACGATGATCCATCCCGAGGTCCCCTCGCTGTTGCGCGGCGACCCCGGGCGGCTGCGGCAGATTCTGCTGAACCTCACCGGCAACGCGGTGAAGTTCACGCAGTCCGGCGAGGTCATCATCCACGTCGCGCTCGACGAACACGACGGCCAGCGCGTCAAGCTGAACTTCGCGGTGGCGGACACCGGCATCGGAATCCCCGAGTCGAAGGTCGAACGCTTGTTCGAGCCGTTTACACAGGCCGATGCGTCGGTGACGCGCAAGTACGGCGGTACCGGCCTGGGTCTCGCCATCTCGAAGCGGCTGACGAAGATTATGGGTGGCGAAATCGGCGTGTCGAGCGTCGAAAACCGCGGTTCGACCTTCTGGTTCACGGCCTGGTTCGAGAAACAGGCGGTGCAGGACGAGCCCGCGCGCGCATTCCCCGATGAAGTCCACCGCCGGCGCATCCTGTGCGTGGACGACAACGAGACAAACCGCAAGATTCTTCATCTCCACATGCAATCGTGGGGGTTCCCGCATGACACCGCGGCCGATGCGCAGGAAGCGTTGATCAAGCTCCGCGCGGCCGCGGAGACCGGCGACGCCTATCACATCGCGATCCTCGACATGCAGATGCCGGGGATGGACGGCGAATCGCTCGGCCGGCTGATCAAGGGCGATTCCCTGTTAAAATCGACTCGGCTTGTCATGTTGACGTCCGTCGGTAATCGGGGCGACGCGGCACGGCTCGAGCGCGCGGGCTTCTCGGCCTACCTGACGAAGCCCATCAAGCAGTCGAACCTGTACGACTGCATCGCGCTCGTGCTCGGCCAGGCCGCCGGCCTCCCGCCGAAGGCGACGCATCCGATCGTCACGCGCCACGTGCTCGCCGACGTACGCAAGACTGACGTGTCCATCCTGCTCGCCGAAGACAACCCGATGAACCAGGAAGTCGCACGGCGTACGCTCGCGAAGTTCGGCTACGTGCCGAGCGTCGTGAACAACGGCCGCGAGGCGGTGGACGCCTACCGATCCGGCGCGTTCGACATCATCCTGATGGACGTGCAAATGCCCGAGATGGGCGGGTTCG
>CAYUZD010000542.1:0-1664 GCA_964449475.1 uncultured Nitrospirales bacterium | reverse complement strand
AGCATGCCGACGAAGCGGCTGAGCACACCCATGCGCGCGAGCAGCGTCAGGTGGTTTTCCATGCCTTCGAGGTGGTCGTTGAACCACCAGGCGGTGCCGAACTGCATCTTGCCAGGGACGGAGCCGTCCTCGAAATTGCCGAGTGTCGAGATCACCATCGCGTTGTCCGCGGGATTAATGTTGTACACGATCGTCTTCGCGAGACAGTCGTCGGCGTCGAGCCGGCCGAAAAACGCGTTCATTGATCGCGCGTAGGGCGCATCGCCGATCGAGTCGCCACCCGCGTCGCGGCCGTAGGCACGCAACAGCCGCGGGCTGTTGTTGCGGAGCGGGCCGACGTGGAATTGTTGCGTCCAGCCTTTGGCCGCGTCCATGCGCGCGAAGGCGTCGAGCAGCGCGCAATGGTACAGCGTTGCCGCTTCGCCGATAACGGGCTCGCCGTTGCGCGCGCGATAGAAGCACTCTTCCGCATCCTCGAGCGCGGCGGGGCCGTCGTAGAACGTTTCGATGCCGTGATCGGACAGGCGGCATCCGGCGTCGTGGAATGCCCGATGGCGCTTGCGAAGCGCGGCCCAGAAATCGTCGAATGAGAGAATGGGCGTTTTGGCGGCGGTGCTGAGGCGATCGAGCCACGCGTTGAAGGCCGCCGGATCGTCGATGCGAAGTGCGGCGTCGGGCCGCCAGGTGGGCAGGACACGGATGGGAAACGCTTTGTCGGCGGCAATCGCTTCGTGGAATTCGAGGGAGTCGGCGGGGTCGTCGGTCGAGCAGACGACGCGGACGTTCATGCGGCGCATCATCTCGCGACAGGAGAGGGCCGGGAGCAGTTCATTGCCTTTGTGCCAGATTTCGTCGGCGGTGTCCGGGCTTAGCAGCGTATGAATGCCGAAATAGCGCTGGAGTTCGAGGTGGGTCCAGTGATGCAGCGGATTGCCGATCAGGTAGGGCATGGTGCGCGCCCACGCGTCGAATTTTTCGCGAGGCGGGGCGTTCCCGGTGACGTGCGAATCGGGGACGCCGTTCGCGCGCATCACGCGCCACTTGTAGTGATCGGATTCGAGCCATGCCTCGGCGAGATTAGCGAAGACGCGGTCCGACGCGATTTCTCGCGCGGGCAGATGCGTATGATAGTCGATGATCGGTTGGGGGGCGGCGAACTCATGGTAGAGGCGCCGCGCGTGCGGGGTGTCGAGCAAGAAGTCTTCGGTGATGAATCCGGTGGGCACGAAATCGGTCCTTGACGGGCACCAGTGTGCCGATATCGCGATGTCTTCGCAAGACGGCGCGCGGCGGTGGAACGCGGCGGTGTCGGCTGTATTGGCGATTGCGTGCACGGCGTTGGCGTTCCGGTACGCGTACGACGCGCCGTACTGGGACGAATGGAAGTATGTCGAGCCCGTAGCACGCGCGTACAGTGGTGAGTTGACCTGGCGCGACTTCGTGGTGCGCGTGAACGAACACATGTACGTGACGTCGAGTCTGCTGGTGATCCCGCTCGCGCGCATGACGCAGTGGGACCTACGGTTCGAGATTGGACTGATTCTGGCGTTCTACGCGGGGACGTTCGCGCTGCTCATCGCGGCCTTGCGGCGTGGCGAGCGCGACTCGAGAATGCGCGGGAGCGCGTGGACGGTGCCATGCATGGCGTTGCTGCTCTTCTCGCC
>CAYUZD010000541.1:0-1666 GCA_964449475.1 uncultured Nitrospirales bacterium | reverse complement strand
CGCGTCCTGCGCCGCGAGTTCGAACCCGCCGCGAGCGGCCATGGCGGCCACGGCGCTGACGGGGTTGGTGCGGTCCTTGAACACGCCGCCGGTGAACATGAACGCGCAGGCCGCGGCGGCGTCCCCGGCAGTATACGCGCCCGACTGCGCGGGCGAGAGCGTGTTCTCCTCGTACGTCGCGACGTACGCGTACTGCCCCGCGGCGGGATTGACCGCGCGCACCTCGATACCGTCGCGCCGCACAATCGATAGCCAGGCCAAGTCGTCGCGGGTGTCCGCCACGGCGCTGATGCGCGGCGTGTCGAATTGGTCCTTCTCGAAGTCCAGTGCGAGCGATACAAGCGCGAGCGCGTCACGCACAGGCATCCCGAGCGCGATTTTTTCGGCGATGGGGTCGGTCTGGCTTCCGTTGGTGACTACCGCGACGCGGCCGTCAGCCACGATGCGCACGCAGTTGTAGGCGATGTACGGGTTCTTGTGGATGTCCGCCTCGCGGCCGGCCTTCGGCACGATGCTGACCTTGTCGCCGCTTAGCACGGCGGTCCGGTTCGGGAACGACCGGCTCGACACGCGATACGCCGCGCACAACCGTCCGTCGGCCGTCCGCGCCACACTCACGATGCGTCCGATGTACATGTCACTCCTTCGCGGGCGCGTCGTCGCACACGCGGATTACGACCTTGCCGGTGGCATGGCCCGATTCGAGCTTCGCGAACGCATCCCGGAACCGTTCGAGCGGGAACACCGAGTCTATCACCGGCCGGACGTGGCCCGCGTCGATGAGTTCGCCGATCCGGCGGAGTTGAGCCTCGGCCGGTTGCGCCGAGAGGAACCGGTAGTTCGCGCTCGCGGCGCGCGCGGCGGCTGTAATGCCCCGGTTCATGAATTGCAGGACCGCGCGCGGGAACCAGCCGAGGCCGAAACGGCGCGCGGTCGCATCGTCCGGCAGCGACACGATCGAAACGACCGTGCCACCCGGTTTGACAACCTTGAACGAGTCGAGGAGCGTCTTGCCGCCGACGGCGTCCAACACCGCATCAAATCGCGGCCCGCCTTGGGTGAAATCGGTGGACTTGTAGTCGATGCACTCGGACGCGCCAAGTTCCTTCAGCAGCGCGTGTTTCGGCGCGCTGGCGGTGGTGGTGACCGTCGCGCCGGTGTGCTTGGCGAATTGGATCGCGAACGTGCCGACGCCGCCCGCGCCCGCGTGAACGAGAATCGACTGGCCGGGCTTGAGCTTGATGTGGTCCACGAGCGCCTGCCACGCCGTCAGCGCGACGAGCGGCACGGCGGCGGCTTGCTCGAACGAGAGCGACTTCGGCATCGGCGCGACGTCCGTCCGCTCGATGACAATTTCCTCGGCCAGCGTCCCGATGCGCCCGGCCTGAACGCACGCGTAGACGCGATCGCCGACCTCGAAGTGCCGCGCGCGCAGCCCGACCTCGGTCACGACGCCCGCCATGTCGAATCCCACCGCGATCGGCAACGGGTACCTCAGGACGCGCTTGAACTGCCCACTGCGGATCTTGAAATCGATCGGATTGATGGACGCCGCATGGATTTTCACTTTCACGTCGCGCAGGGAAATCTGCGGCGTGGGGAGGTCGGTGAGTTCCATCACCTCCGGCCCGCCGTACGCCTTCATCACGACCGCCTTCATCGCGTC
>CAYUZD010000540.1:0-1668 GCA_964449475.1 uncultured Nitrospirales bacterium | reverse complement strand
GGTTCGTGCGCGGGCCGTGCGTGGTGGAGGGGGACGCTGTCCAACGCGGCGGCTATCGCGACATGGCGAACCCGGCGATGCGGCCGTCGGACGCGACGCCGCCGTTCAAGGTGTTGTCGCTGGACATCGAGACGGCGGGATTCGAGGGCCTGCTGTATTCCATCGGGTGCTCGAGCCCGAGGTCCGAGCGCGTGTTCATGCTGGGGGAGGGACGCGACGGCGACACCGTGTTGTACTTCGCGAACGAGCGCGATCTATTGGGCGCGTTCTTCGCGTACCTCGCGGAGGACGACCCCGATCTCATCCTCGGCTGGAACATCGTGGATTTCGACCTGACGTTTCTGCAGAAGAAGTGCGACGAACTGAGAATGCCGTTCTCCCTCGGCCGCGCGGGCCGGAAGGCGTTCATCGTCGCACCGACGAACCAGGCGCAGTCGGCGATCGCCAAGGTGCCGGGACGCATCGTACTCGATGGCATTCAACTCCTGCGGCTCGGGTTTTGGAACTTCGAGAGTTACGCGCTCGACAACGTGGCGGCGGAACTACTCGGGCGGCGCAAGCTCATTACCGGCGAGACGAACCGGCTGACGGAGATCCGGCGGTTGTTCCGTGACGACAAGCCCGCACTCGCGGCGTACAACCTCGAGGACTGCCGGCTTGTGCCCGATATTTTCGACAAGGCGCGGCTCGTGCACTTCGCCGCGGAACGCGCGACGCTGATGGGCCAGCAGATGGATCGGCAGGGCGGATCGGTCGCCGCGTTCGACTTCCTCTACTTGCCGCGGCTGCACCGCGCCGGATACGTCGCGCCGGATGTCGGCGGCGCCGACGCGATCGCGAGCCCCGGCGGCTACGTGATGGATTCCGACCCCGGCCTGTACGACAACGTGCTTGTGCTCGATTTCAAGAGCCTGTACCCGAGCATCATCTGGACGTTTCGCATCGACCCGCTCGGCCTCGCGCAGCCGGGCGACGACCCCGTGCCGGGTTTCAACGGCGGGGCGTTCAACCGCGAGCGGCACATCTTGCCGGGGCTGGTCGAGGAACTCTGGCGCGCGCGCGACGACGCGAAGCGCGACAAGAACACGCCGCTCGCGACGGCCATCAAGATCATCATGAACAGTTTGTATGGCGTGCTGGGCACGCCCGGATGCCGGTTCTTCGATTCGCGGCTGGCGAGTTCGATCACGCGGCGCGGGCACGAACTCATCCGCCGGAGCAAAGAGTGGATCGAGGGACGGGGCTACCGGGTCATCTACGGCGATACCGATTCGCTGTTCGTGCTCGTCGGGCCGGGCAAGACCGAGGCGGAGTGCCAGGACATCGGCCGCGGCTTGGCCGAGGGATTGAATGCTTGGTGGACGGAGACGCTGGCGACGGAGTTGCGGCTCGAGTCACACCTCGAGATCGAATTCGAGAAGCATTACACGCGGTTCTTCATGCCCACGATTCGCGGCGCGGAGATCGGCAGCAAGAAACGGTATGCCGGTTACGTGCGCGAGCGCGGAGATTCGTTTTCGGTCGAGTTCACCGGGATGGAATCCGTGCGCACGGACTGGACGCCGCTGGCGCGCGAGTTCCAGCGGGAATTGTACCGCCGCATCTTCGCGGGTGAGCCGTACGAGGAGTACGTGCGCGCGACGGCGAACGGGCTGCTCGCGGGGGAAT
>CAYUZD010000539.1:0-1670 GCA_964449475.1 uncultured Nitrospirales bacterium | reverse complement strand
CGCCGTCGATGAATCCCATCGTGAGGACTTCCGGACTGCTCAGGTCCGGGTACACACGCGGGATTTCGACGGTGGGGTCGTCGATGAAGTTCTGGTGGAACCGCTGGATGGTGCGGGCCTCGATGGAGAAATCGAGTTCGCGGTGGACGCTGCGGCGAAACTCGCGGATGAGCGCGGTCGAATCGAGCCACGCCAGGTCGGGAACGTGCTCGTCGATCCACTCCGCGAGCGTCAGCATGAGACTAATGTCCGCCTCGATCACTTCGGTGATGCCCGGCCGCCGGACCTTGACGGCGACGATCTGACCGCTCGCGAGCTTGGCCTTGTACACCTGGCTGAGCGATGCGCTGGCGATCGGCGTATCGGGGAATTCGCGGAAGAGTTCGGCGAGCGGTTTGCCGAGAGAGCGTTCAACCACGACGCGCATTTCGGCAAAGGGGACGGGATCGACGCGATCCTGCAAGTGGGCGAGTTCGGCGCGAAGTTCCTTGGGCAACAGGTCTGGCCGCGTGCTGAGGACTTGGCCGAGTTTGACGTAGGTGGGGCCGAGCTCGGTCATGGCGGCGCGCAGCCGCTGGCCGGTGGTTTCCTTGGGCGCGGGTTCGGCCTTCTCGCCGAGACGGAGCCGGCGGATGACGCGGGCGGGCAGGCTGCGCTGGATGCCGAGGCGCTGGACGACGTCCGCGAACCCGTGCTTGACGAGCACCTGGACGACCTGGGCGAGCCGGACGGTGTCGCCGACGCGCCGGGCAAGCGAGAAATAGTGCATGGCGCTGCGGAATCTCCGGGTCAGCCGAGTGGGCCGAAGTATAACAAAGGCTCGGGGTTAGGGTTGGGGATGAAGATAAAGATGAAGATAAAGATGAGGATGAGGACGAGGAGGAGATTGGCCGAGATTGCGATGTGTCACGGTTCGTTGTGCAGATTCGTCCTATTGGGGAGAGCGATTAAAGAGTGGAGGAACCGGCGATGCGACTTGCACCTATCGAGCGGCCGACGGGCTTGTTTTTGAAACTGGCGTACCGGATCAGCCGGAAGCGGTTCGGTAAAGTGGTGACGCCGCTGAAGGTGGTGTACGCGCGGTCGCCCGGCGCGATACGGGTGAGCCTGGCGATCACGAAGTATCTGACGAAGGGTGTGCGGCTGGAGCGACAGTTGGTGTATCTCATCGAGACGTATGCGGCGGGGATGAACCATTGCGGGTTCTGCGTGGACATCGCGCGATCGATGGCGATGCAGGAGCACGTCGATTTGGACAAGCTGGAGGGGCTGGCAAATTTCCGGACGGACCCCCGGTACTCCGCCCGCGAGCGCGCGGCGCTGGCGTACGTCGAGGCGATCACGCGGGACCGGCGGGTGGACGACGATACGTTCGCGGCGTTGAAAGAACACTTTACGGACGAGGAGATCGTCGAGATTACGCTCGTCAACGCGTCGGAGAATTACTATAATCTGATCAACTTTCCGTTGGGCATCGAGGCGGACGGGTTGTGCGCGCTGGTGAAGCCGGAGCGCGTCCGCGCGCGCGGGATGGCCGAGGCGAAGTGACCGGGAGCGTTACGTGATCCTTCGGATCGTGCATGGGCTGTTCGGCGCGTTGTTCCTGGGGAACGGCGCGTTCATGCTGGCCGCGCCGCGGCGGTGGTTCGAGCAGGGGCCGGCGGGCGTGC
>CAYUZD010000538.1:0-1673 GCA_964449475.1 uncultured Nitrospirales bacterium | reverse complement strand
GTCGTGAACTGCGCCGCGATCCCGGACACGCTGGTCGAGAGCGAGCTGTTCGGGCACGAGAAGGGCGCATTCACGGGCGCGTAGAAGTCGCGCGAGGGCAAGTTCGAGACGGCGCACGGCGGGACGATTTTTCTCGACGAGATCGGCGACATGGAACTCGCGAGCCAGGCGAAGCTGCTGCGCGTGTTGCAGGACGGCGTGGTCGAGCGCGTCGGCGGCGCGAAACCGCGGCCGGTGGACGTGCGCGTGATCGCGGCGACGAACCGGGACCTGCGCGCGCGTGTGGACGAGGGTGAATTTCGCGAGGACCTGTTCTACCGGCTGGACGTGCTGAACCTGAAACTGCCGCCGTTGCGCGATCGGATAGACGATTTGCCGGTGTTAATCGCGCACTTTCGAGAAAAACTGTCGGCGCGCATCGGAAAGCCCGCGCCGGAGATCAGTGCGGACGCATTCGAGCAATTCCGCCGATACCGCTGGCCGGGTAACGTCCGGGAACTCGAGAACACGCTCGAGCAGTTATTCATCCTGACGGACGCGCTGGCGATCCTGCCCGAGCACCTGCCGGAAAAGTTGCGCGGCGCGGCGCCCCCGGACGGTTCGTACGCGTTGCCCGCGGGCGGCGTCGTGCTCGAGGACCTTGAGCAGGAACTAATCCGGCAGGCGCTGCACCGGTCCGGCGGGCGCATCAAGGAGGCCGCGGAACTGCTCGGGCTCTCGTACAAGACGCTGCAGTACCGGCTGAAGAAGCACGAGATCGACCGGCACGCGGCCGGGTAACGGCGGGAGCGCGCGCGTGGCGGACGGCAACGGCAAGGTGTACCTCGTGGGGGCGGGACCGGGCGACCCGGGGCTGCTCACGGTGCGCGGGCGTGAACTGCTCGATCGGGCGGACGTGGTCGTTTACGACCACCTCGTGAACGAACGGATCGCGTTGACGGCGGCGCGTGCCGAGCGCATCTTTGTCGGCAAACGGCCCGACGCGCACCCGATGACGCAGGAGGACATCAACCGGCTGCTGATCAAGCTTGCGCGGCGGCACGCGTGCGTCGTTCGGCTGAAGGGCGGCGACCCGTTCGTGTTCGGCCGGGGCGGCGAAGAAGCGCTGGCGCTGCGCGCGGCGGGCGTGGCGTTCGAGGTGGTGCCGGGCGTGACGGCGGGCGTGGGCGTGCCGGCGTACGCGGGAATCCCGGTGACGCAGCGCGGGCTGACGTCGAGCGTGACGTTTGTCACGGGACACCGTCCGCCGGGTCCTGGGGAGTGCGAGACGACGTTGGCGATCGACCGGCTCCATCTGGACGGCACGATCGTGTTTTACATGGGCCGCGCGCGGCTGGCGGACAATCTGCGGGCGCTGATGGATGCTGGGCGGCCCGTGGACACGCCCGCGGCGATCGTCGAATGGGGCACGGACCCGCGTCAGCGCGTGATCCAGGGAGAACTGGCGAACCTCGCGGAGCGGGCGGCGGCGGCCAACGTCGAATCGCCGGCGCTAGTGGTTGTGGGCGAGGTGGCCCGGCTACGCGACGAGTTGCGTTGGTTCGAGGACCGCCCGCTGTTCGGCCGGCGCGTGGTCGTGACACGTGCGCGGTCACGCGCGGGCGAGTTGATCCGGCTACTGCAGGAGCGCGGCGCGGACGTGTTCGAGTTTCCGACGGTGGACTTCACTCCCC
>CAYUZD010000537.1:0-1673 GCA_964449475.1 uncultured Nitrospirales bacterium | reverse complement strand
CCCTGGCCGAGGTAGGTGAGCGGGGAGAATCCGCATTCGTCGCAGGCGACGGGCACGCGCCGGCGCAGGTTGCAATAGTGGCACGTGAGGAACTGTCCGCGGGCGTGGTACGTCATGGTGACGTGGCAGTCGGTGCAGGCGATGCACGTTCCACAGGCGGCGCAGAGCAGGTAGGGCGAATGGCCGCGGCGATTGAGCAACAGGATGACCTGTTCGCGATCGGCGAGGCGTTGCGCGACGGCCTCCTCGAGCGGGCGCGCGAGAACGACTTCCCCGCCGTGCTCGCGGACCTCGCTACGCATGTCCACGAGCGTGACTTTCGGGAGCGCGCTGCGGGTGGCGCGGCGCTTGAGTTCAAGGCGGACGGATTTGCCGGTCTGGCTGTTGTGGTAGGACTCGATGGAGGGCGTGGCCGAACCGAGCAGACAGACGGCGCCGTTGCGCTGTGCGCGGACGATGGCGACATCGCGCGCGTGATAGCGCGGCGTCTCGCTCTGTTTGTAGGAGCCGTCGTGTTCCTCGTCCACGATGATGATGCCGAGATTCTTGAGCGGGGCGAAGATGGCGGAGCGCGCACCGACGACGATGCGCACCTCGCCGCGGTGGGCGCGGCGCCACTCGTCGTAGCGTTCGCCCTGGCTGAGGCCGCTGTGGAGCACGGCGATGGCGGTGTCGAAGCGGGCAAGGAACCGGCCGACGGTCTGCGGCGTGAGCGAGATTTCAGGGACGAGGACGATGGCGGACTTGCCCTGGGCGAGCGCGCGATCGATGGCTTGGAGATAGACCTCGGTTTTCCCGGAACCCGTGATGCCCTTGAGCAGGAACGTCTTGAACTCGCCCGAGTCCATCGAGGTCGCGATCGCGTCGTACGCGGCCTGTTGTTCGGAATTGAGCGCCAGTTTGTGTTTCGCGGCGGCGTCGGCCTGCATGCCGGGCGTGCGATAGACCTCGCGCAGTTCTCGGCGGACGAGACCGCGGTCCTCGAGGGCCTTGAGCGCGGCGGCGTTCGCGTCGTGCCGCGCGCAGAGTTCGGCGGCGGGCTGCTCGGGTTCATTGCGCAGGAGATCGAAATAGACGGCGGCCTGCTTCGGCGCGCGGCGCTGGAGCACGACCTGCTCCTCGGACGCGAGCACGGCGTCCTCGACGAGCACGGCCCAGCGCTCGGTGCGCGCGGAAACGGCGGCGGCCTCCGTAATCGACTCGCAGACGAGCGCGCCGCGCCGGACGAGCGGTTGCAGCAGCGACGGGCTGGACTCGGCGCCGAGTTCGTCCAGGAGTTCGGCCTCCGTCAGCGGGCCGGAACGGTGAAGCGCGGCGACGATTTGTTTCTGTTCGTCCGTGAAGCGGCCCGTGGGCGGTCCGCCGGGCGGCAGGGCGTAGCGGCGCGTGGTCCTGAGCGCGGTGCCGGCGGGGACGGCGGCGGGCAGGACCTCGCCGAGCGAGCAACAGTAGTAGTCGGCGATCCAGGTGCAGAGCTGGATCATTTCGTCTGACAGGACGGGCGCTTCATCCGGGAGTTGGGCGATATCGCGGGTCTTCTCGACGTCGGCCTTGTCCGAGAGGCCGACGATGAATCCCGTTTCGAGCCGGCGCTTGACGGGCACGACGGCGCGCATGCCGATTGCGACGCGATCGAGGAACGCGCCGGGCACGGAATAGGTGAAGGGGTGGTC
>CAYUZD010000536.1:0-1674 GCA_964449475.1 uncultured Nitrospirales bacterium | reverse complement strand
CTCGTCCACATGGGCGTCAAGGAAATCGTCACGCTCGGCTGGGACCTCGGCGAGAAGAACGTCACGACGATGGAACATTTCTTCCGCGAGGAACCCGCCGGCAGTGCCAAATCGGACGGCATCCACAACAAGCCGCGCATCCGCCCGTACGAAGTCGGCGATATCGCCAAAAGCACCCGCGCACTCTACTACTGGCTGCGCGCCAAGGGCATCTACCTCTTCGTCGTGTCCGACCGCAGCCTCGTGGACGACGTCGTCCCGCGCATCACGGCACTCGACGCCCCGCGCCGCCGTTGGGAGTACGAGACCGAAGTCATCGGCAACGGCGGCTTCGGCTTGTGGTACGGCGATACGCCGAAAATGTGGACCTGCGAGCCGTCCGCCGCCGCCGTCCGCCCGACGCAGGACACGCCCAACGGCTCGACCGCGCTCGAACTACTCCCGCCGAACGGCGCCGCGCACCACCGCGTCGTGCAGCAGATCCAGCTTGAACCGTTCTTCGGCGGCGCGCGCATCTCCGCAAGCATGGACGCCTTCGCGGAGGAACCGGGCAAATGCTCGCTCGTCGTCGCCGTGGTCCCACGCGGCTCGAAGGAAACGCTGCTCTTCTCAACCGATCATCCGGGAAACGGACGCTGGGAGACCGTGCGTGTTGAGGCGGACATCCCCGCCAGCGTCAACCCGCAGTACCTGAAGATCGTCCCGCAACTTCGGCAGGGCGCGCAGCGTCCCGCGCGGGTGACAAAGGTCGAGACGATGCTGCGGAAGTAGCCAACCGGCCGTTCGACTGGACACCGTGCCGAATCAACCCCTCGAGTTCCCGGTACACGTTTCGCGCCGCGAACCGCCGCGAAGCGTACCGCTGGACACGCTTTTCCTCCGCAGCCCGCCGCGCCGGGTCGCTCAGCAATGGCACGATCGCCCCCGCCATCGCCTCGATTTCACACACGTGAAACACCGCGTCGCGGTCGCCCTCGAGACCCGTCACGCCCGACGGCGTCGTCACGAGGCATTTCCCGTACGACAGCGCCTCAACCGACTTGATCTTCAGTCCAGAACCGTACGGCACCGGATTGATCACGACCGCCGCCGCCCGGTAATACGGGACGAGATCCGGTACCCGCCCCATCTTCCGGACGCCGTCGCCGCCCTCCGCGAGCGCGTCGCACACTGTCCCGCAGATGACCAGCTCCGCGCCGGGCACCGCGCGCCGAATCTCCCGCCACGGCCCTGCGATAAACCGCTGCATCCCCAGCACATTCGGATCGTACTTGCTCCCGACAAACAATACTTGCTTCGATTCAGCAGGCGACGGCACCTGGTCCACTGAGAATTCGGCATGCTCGACGACGATGACCGGTTTGCCCGGACACATGTCCGCGAGGTCCGCGACTTCGCCCCGCTGGATCGCCATTAGCACGTCCGCCCGCGAAAGTTCCTGGACCTCCTCCTCGCGCGTGCAACTGTGCGCTGGAAGGTCGCCGCCCGCCTCTTGCGCCCGTGGCCGCCGCAAATGTTGCACGTCGTGCGTGTCCACCAGCTTCAGCACCTTCCCCGGTACCTCGTCCAGCGCGCGAGCCGTCCACGCAAACTGCGCCATCACCGCTGCCGGAGGATCCCGGCGCGTCAATTCGCCCGTCAGCGCGACCAGCTCCGGATCGATCTTGCGAAGAA
>CAYUZD010000535.1:0-1686 GCA_964449475.1 uncultured Nitrospirales bacterium | reverse complement strand
TTCATGTGCAGCCGGCTCGTGTTCGGCTGCGGCGCGGCGCTCGCCGGCGGTAAAGCGGTCCGCCTGCTCGGCCGCGCCTTCGAACAGGGCATCAACCACTATGACGTCGGCTACGACGACTACTACAAGGGCTCCGAGCGCTATCTCGCACCGTTCCTCAAGGCGAACCGCGACCAAGTCTGGGTGACGAGCAAGGCGCCCGCGCGAGTCACCGGCGACGGCCCGCTGACCGTTGAGAAGGCGCAAGGCGCCGCAAAATACTGGCTGGGACAGCTCGACCTCAGTCTCGAACGGCTCGAACTCGACTACGTCGACGCCTACTATTTCATGGGCGTGAACAACCCGGAACTCGTCAAGAGCGACGAACTCGCCAACGCGTTCCGTTCCGCGCGCGACGCCGGTAAGGTCGGCCATCTCGGCATCAGTACGCACGAGAACGCGCAGGAGTGCCTCGAGGCCACGGTCGAAGCCGGCTACTTCAGCCTCGCGATGATCGCCATCTGCCCCGCGGGCTGGTACGACTACCGCAAGCAGGAATTGCTCAATGGCAAGGGCGCGCTGAAGGATCTCCGGCCGATCCTTGATCGCGCCCGCGACGCCGGCATCGGCCTCGTCGGCATGAAGGCCGCGCGCCCGATCGCGACCGAACCCTACGGCGGCAAATACGGACGCGTCGCGGAAGACAGCATCGTCACGACGTTCGACAAGTTCTACGATCAGCGACTGCTCAACGCGAACCTCAGCCCGTACCAGCGCTCGTACGCGTATGTGCTCGAGAACGGCCTAGACGTGGTGAACGCCGATATGCAGAACTTCGCGCACTTCGAGGAGAACCTGATCGCCGCGCGCGATTCGCGCACCTACCTGGCGTAGGCCGAATCAGGCGATGAGATCGTGCACGACGTTCCCATGCACGTCGGTCAGGCGGAAATCCCGGCCTGCGTAACGGTACGTCAGCTTCGTGTGGTCGAATCCGAGCAGTTGCAACATCGTCGCGTGCAGGTCGTGCACGTGCACGCGGTCCTTCACGGCCTGGAACCCGAATTCGTCCGTCGCGCCCCAGACCGTCCCGCCCTTCACGCCGCCGCCCGCCAGCCACGCGGTAAACCCGTAGTGGTTGTGGTCGCGGCCGTTCAGTTTCCCGGCGTTCGATCCCGGCGTCGGCAGCTCGACCGTCGGCGTGCGGCCGAATTCGCCCGTGCACAGCACCAGCGTCGAATCGAGCATGCCGCGCTGCTTGAGGTCCTTGAGCAGCGCCGCGATCCCCTGGTCGCATTGCTCCGCAAGTTTCCGGTGGCCCTCCTCGAGGTCGTCGTGGTGGTCCCAAGGCTGGCCTTCGCCGTGCCACACCTGCACGAATCGCACGCCGCGCTCAAGCAACCGCCGCGCCACGAGCAACTGCCGCGACTGGATCGATGACCCATACATCTCGCGGATATGCTCCGGTTCGCGGTTGATGTCGAACGCGTCGGTCGCTTCCATCTGCATGCGGTACGCCAGCTCGAACGAGTGGACGCGCGCATCGAGCGCCGCGTCTTGTCCGCGCGCATCTTCGTGCCGCGCGTTCAACTGTTCGAGCAGATCGAGCTGCGCGCGCTGATCGCGCTGCGACACGTACTGGTTCCGGATGTTTTCGATCAGCTTGTCGGGATCCAGTTCCTTCGTGTCGATGTACGTGCCCTGGAA
>CAYUZD010000534.1:0-1695 GCA_964449475.1 uncultured Nitrospirales bacterium | reverse complement strand
CGGCGTCTGGCCGGAGATAGCGCACGGCCAGCGCCGCGGCCGCCGCGCCGACGAGTTGCGCGCCCCAGTACGGCACGACGTCGGCCGCGGCGCACTTGCCGCGCAGGAACACGCCGAGCGTGACGGCGGGGTTGTAGTGCGCGCCGGAGATGTGGCCGCCGGCGAAGATCATGACCATGAGCGCGGATCCGATGGCGAGCGGGGGAATGACGCCGCCGCCGGCGAGCACGGTACAGCCGATGGTGAGGACGAGGAAGAAGGTTCCAATAAGTTCGACGACGTACTTGTTCACGCGCTGGTCCTCCGTGGTGGTCGTGCCGCCATCTTAGACTACCGGGCGGGAACTGTCGAGGAGATTCCGGTTGGATGTGCCGTCGCGCGTCGGGTACATTGCGGGGATGTCTTCGATACGTTCCCTCCGCAGTGCGCGCAAGGCGTGGTTTCTCCAGGCTCTAGCAGTTTTGGCGGTGTGCTGGGCCGGGGTGGCACAGGAGGCGCCGGACTCGCTCGACCGGAATTATGCGGGCGAACTGCCGCGGATCGCGCCGCTGAATCCGGAGGAGGCGTTGAAGTCGTTCCGGATTCACCCGGATTTCGAGATGCAGTTGGTCGCGGCGGAGCCGCTCGTGTACGACCCGATCGCGATGGCGTTCGACGAGCACGGCCGGATGTACGTGATCGAGATGCGCGGGTATTCCGAGCGGCACGACGACTTGATCGGCGCGGTGCGGCTGCTCGAGGACACCGACGGCGACGGCACGTACGACGCGAGCGCGGTGTTCGCGGAGGGGCTGGCGTGGCCGACGGCCGTCGCGTGCTACGACGGCGGGGTGTTCGTCGCGGAGCCGCCGCACATCTGGTATCTGAAGGACACGGACGGCGACCGGCGCGCGGACGTGAAGGAACTCGTGTTCTCCGGTTTCGGCCTGGACAACGTGCAGGGGTTACTCAACAGTTTCAACTGGGGACTCGACAACCGGATCCACGGCGCGACGAGCGGCTCCGGCGCGACCGTAACGCAGTCGGCGCACCCGCTCGAGCCGCCGCTCGCGCTGCGCGGACGCGACTTCTCGTTCGACCCGCGCGCGCGCCGGATCGCGCCCGAGAGCGGCGGCGCGCAGCACGGCCTGACGTTCGACGACTGGGGCCGCAAGTTTGTGTGCCACAACAGCGACCACCTGATCCAGGTGATGTACGAGGACCGGTACGCGGCGCGCAACCCGCACTACGCCGCGCCCGGCCCGCGCCTGAGCATCGCGAGCGACGGCCCACAGGCGGACGTGTACCGCATCAGCCCGGTCGAGCCGTGGCGCATCGTGCGGACGCGGCTGCGCGTGCAGGGGCTGGTGCCGGGCCCGATCGAGGGCGGCGGGCGCGCGGCGGGCTACTTCACAAGTGCAACGGGCGTGATGGTATATAGGGGCGATGCGTGGCCCGCGGAGTATCGCGGC
The DNA here is from genome assembly GCA_964449475.1 of uncultured Nitrospirales bacterium. Classification (GTDB taxonomy): domain Bacteria; phylum Hydrogenedentota; class Hydrogenedentia; order Hydrogenedentales; genus VFKU01. The sequence goes on along the minus strand of CAYUZD010000534.1, from coordinate 244 downwards.
AACGTATTCGTGGGCGACGTGGGCGGCAACTTGGTGCACCGCAAGACGCTGACGCGGGACGGTGTCGCGATGCGCGGCGACCGCGCAGACCGGGACGTGGAGTTCCTGGCGTCCACAGACATCTGGTTCCGGCCGGTGCAATTCGCGAACGCGCCGGACGGGTGCCTGTATGTCGCGGACATGTACCGCGAGGTGATCGAACATCCGGACAGCCTGCCGCCGATCATCAAGCAGCACCTCGACC
>CAYUZD010000533.1:0-1698 GCA_964449475.1 uncultured Nitrospirales bacterium | reverse complement strand
CTCGCCATGCTCGACGCCGGCCGCGCGCGCGGACTCGACCTCACCACCGAGGTCTACCCGTACACGGCGGCGTCGACCAATCTCGCATCCGCGCTGTTCAACGAGGGCTTCCAGGACCGGCTCGGCGTCGGCTACGGCGACCTCGAATGGGCGCTGACCGGCGAGCGGCTCAACGCGGAGACCTTCGCCGAGTACCGCGAACGCGGCGGCTGGGTCATCATCCACATGATGAACGCGGACAACGTCCGGAAAGCCGTCGCGCGGCCGGACATCATCGTCGCCAGCGACGGCGTGCCGTTCGTGAATGGCCGCGCGCATCCGCGCGGCGCCGGCACGTTCAGCCGCGTGCTCGGCCGCTACGTGCGCGAAGAACGCGCGCTCTTACTGATGGACGCGCTCCGCAAGATGACGCTACTCCCCGCGCAGCGCCTCGAAGCGACTGTGCCGCAGATGCGCGAAAAGGGACGCATCCGCGAAAGGGCCGACGCGGACATTACAGTGTTCGACCCGGACACCGTCATCGATCGCGCGACCTTCGCCGAACCCGCTCAACCATCCGCGGGCATCGCGCATGTGCTCGTCAACGGAACATTCGTCGTCCGCGACGGAGAATTTCAGGAAGGTGTCTTCCCCGGTCAGCCTGTCCGCCGGAGTGCAACGCAGTGACCAGAGACTAGAGGGTTATTGCGTCACCTGCTCCAAGACCACGAAGTCGCCCGGGTTCCAAGCCTGCACGATGACGTACAACCGGCCGTCCACCTGCCGGAGCACGGCGTTGTGGATGTGCTTGAAGCGCGTCAGTCCGAGGTCCTCACGGCAGGTGATCGTGGACACGATCTGGCCGTCCTTGAGCAGGTAGATCGGCGCGCCCCGCTCCTTGTCGGTGCCCTCGAGGCACGGAACGAGCGTGTAGCCGCCGACGTAGTCCACGTCGCACGGCAGCGTGCCGTCCGGCAGGCGGACCTGATCGACGAATACGCCGTCCGGCGTGAACCGTTGCAGCCGCGACTTCGGCCGGTCCGCCACGACGAGGTGCTTGCCGTCCGGGTACACCGTGATCCCGTGCCCTGTCTGGAATTGCCCGTCCGCGTCGCCCTTGCCGCCGAACGCGAGACCGTTCCACTGCGCAGTGAACGGCTTTGTGGACGTAATTTTCGCGGTCAGCACGTAATCCAGCGGCGAGTACCCGGTCGAGATGTAGTACATGCCGCTGAGATACTCGACGTCGGTCGGCACAAATGCTCCGCCGCCTCCGAAGTAGTCCTTTACTGCTTGCACGGACATCTGATCCGCGGTCGGCGCGGGTAATACGTTTACGAGCCCGCCATTCAAGTCAGTTGTGATGATCGACGACCCGTTGACTGCGGGGAACACGAGAAACGCTTCGCCGTCCGCGTCATACCAAATCGTTGCGTTGTGCATCGTTTGGCCACCCGTTAGTTCCGTGGCCGATGCCAACACGTCGACCTTGTCCATCGCGGCGTTTACGCGCAGGAGGCCGGTGTTCGGCAGCGCGAAATACGTCTCGCCCTTGCCGGGCCGGTGGTCTACCGCGAACCCGCCGTGCGCCTTGCGCAGGTCGGGCCACGACTCACGCCGAATCTCGGTCGCCCGTGTCTTGATCTTGAATTGGTACGGCGCCTGGCCGGTGATGCCGGGTGCATCGGGCACGGTCTCTTCCTCCGCCTGCGCGAGCAG
>CAYUZD010000532.1:0-1713 GCA_964449475.1 uncultured Nitrospirales bacterium | reverse complement strand
TCATCATCGGCATCGAGCGCGGGACGACGGGCGGCCACATCGCGCGCGCGACGCTCGAATCGATGGCGTTCCAGACGCGCGACGTGGTCGAGGCGATGCAGAAGGACTCCCGGGTGAAGCTGAAAGAACTCCGCGTGGACGGCGGCGCGACGGCGAGCAACCTGACGATGCAGTTCCAGGCGGACATCCTCGGCACGAAGGTGCAGCGGCCCGTGGTCGCGGAGACCACGGCGCTCGGAGCAGCGTATCTCGCGGGCCTCGCGACGGGATTCTGGAAGAACCAGTCGGATGTGACGAAGAACTGGGCGCTCGACAAGGAGTACAAGCCCAAGATGGCGCCCGCAGCGCGCAAACAACGCGTCGCGCAGTGGCAGGACGCGGTGAAGCGGTCGATGGGCTGGGTGAAGCCGTAGATTGTGCGTTCAGGCGGGTCTTCAAGTTACGTAGCCGCCCCGAAGTGTGAATAGTGTTGACGAATCTGCTGATCGTTGACATACTAACGTCTCTGCTGGATTCCCGGTAGCGAGGAGTCGACCCTATGGCGCTCGGCATTGCATCCGTGTGTATCAACCACCCCACTGTCGAGGCGACGGGGCGGTGCAAGCAGTGCACAAAGCCGTTCTGCGACACGTGCGCGATTCAGGGCGCGACCGGCAAGTTTTGTTCGGAGGCGTGTAAGCAGAAGCACGAGACGTTCGTGCAGCGCGCGGCGAAGCTCGACGACATGCAGCGCGATACGAGCTTCTTCGCCAAGTTGTGGATACGCATTCGAAAGCTGCTGGTCTTCGCGATTGTCATACTTTTTCTGGCGATCGCGGCGCACTTCATGGGCGTGACGGTGCCGTGGCTAAGCGACTTCATCAATTCGATTATGTAACGCCGTACATCCCGGCGTTTGGGGAGGGAGTGTCATGGATCTGAGCAAGCTCAAGTGGGTCGTCGTCATTGCCATTGTCGTTGGCGGCGGGTGGCTGGCGACGGAGGGTGGCGTGAACTGGGCGTTCAGCCGCGCCACGTCGGGCACGCCCGGCGAGGACCCGTCGGCCGACGCGCGGCACGAGGCCACGCTGACGCGGTACGGCGGGTTCCTGCTGTCCACGTTCCGGTACGAGAAGGCGAAGCAGTTCTACACCGAGGCGATCAACCGGTTTCCGGAAGGCAAGAATCGGTATTGGAACCGCTATCAGCTCGCGCGGTGCGAGGACAAGCTCGGCAATTTCCAGAATGAGGCGAATCTGCTCTACAGCCTCTACGAGATCGACGCGGACCAGTATGACGAGCGCATTCCGGGCGTGATCGAATTGCAGACACGCATCCAGAAACTCGTCGAAGTCCACGAGTTGCCAGACCCATTCGTCCAACGCGCCCAGTGAAACGCCGCTCCCCTTCGCCGGGCGGCCGCGAAGTCGTATTCGGGCGTAATTCGGCCCTCGAGTGTCTTCGGGCGGGCCGGCGGGCGGTCCACGCGGCGCATCTGCTGGCGGGCGGCGAGGCGCTGGACGAGTTTCATGATGCGGCGGAGTCCCTCGAAGTCGAGGAGGTGTCGCGCGCGGAACTCGATCGCCTTGCCAAGGGCGGAGTGCATCAGGGTGTGGTGCTGATCGCCGATCCGTTGCCGAGGTTGGAGTTGCGGGAGTGGCTCGAGTCGGGACTCCCGCGCGATGTGATCGCGGTGCTGCTCGACAGCGTGACCGATCCGCACAACCTGGGCGC
>CAYUZD010000531.1:0-1717 GCA_964449475.1 uncultured Nitrospirales bacterium | reverse complement strand
TCCACCTCGCGCTCTGTTTCAACCCGAGCCACCTCGAATACGTCAACCCGGTCGCGCTCGGCCGCATGCGCGCCTGGCAGGACCGCACGCAGGACGTGCTCCACCAGCGCGGCCTCTGCATCCTCATCCACGGCGACTCCGCGTTCGCCGGCGAAGGCATCGTCCAGGAAACGCTCAACCTCTCCAACCTCCGCGGTTACGCCGTCGGCGGTTCGCTCCACATCATCGTCAACAACCAGCTCGGCTTCACCACGACGCCCGTCCAGTACACGTCCACCTACTACTGCACCGACGTCGCGCGCATGCTCCAGAGCCCCATCTTCCACGTGGACGGCGAGGACCCCGAGGCCGTCGCGCAGGTCATCAACATCGCGCTCGAGTTCCGCCGACAGTTCCGCCGCGATGTATTCATCGACATGTACTGCTACCGCAAGCGCGGCCACAACGAAGGCGACGAGCCCGCGTTCACGCAGCCGATCATGTACCGCGAGATCGCCAAGCGCCGCTCCGTGCGCGACAATTACCTCGAACGCCTCCTCAAACTCGGCGGCATCACGCAGCAGGACGCCGACAAAATCACCGTCGAACGCCGCGATCGGCTCGAACGCGCCCTCGACGAGGCGCGCGCGAAGCCGCAGGTCCGCCCGCCCTCCCTGCTCCGCGGCCTCTGGAGCAACTACCGCGGCGGGCCGGACAAGTCCGTGCCCGATGTCGATACCGGCGTCGATTGCGATCGTCTCGCGCAACTGTTGACCAAGCTCTCGACCGTCCCGCAGGAGTTCAAGATCCATCCCAAGCTCGAAAAACTCTTCGAACTGCGCCGCGAAATGGCCGCCGGCCAGCGACCGCTCGACTGGGCCGCCGCCGAGGCGCTCGCCTTCGCCACGCTCGCCTCCGAGGGCGCGCTCATCCGCATGAGCGGCCAGGACGTCGAACGCGGCACGTTCAGCCACCGCCACGCGATGTTGCACGACTTCGAGAACGGCCGGCAGTTCATGCCGCTGCAACATGTCGCGCGCGACCAGGCGCCCGTTGCCATCGTCAACAGCCCCCTTAGCGAGGCCGGCGTCCTCGGCTTCGAGTACGGATACAGTCTCGCGTGCCCGGACGGTCTCGTCGTCTGGGAGGCGCAGTTCGGCGATTTCTGCAACGCCGCCCAGGTCATCATCGACCAGTTCATCTCCTCCGCCGAGGACAAATGGCGCAGCCTAACCGGGCTCGTGATGCTGCTGCCTCACGGGTTCGAGGGCATGGGACCCGAACACTCGAGCGCGCGGCTCGAACGCTGGCTCAGTCTCGCCGCCGAGGATAATTTCCAGGTCTGCATCCCCTCGACGCCCGCGCAGATGTTCCATCTCCTCCGCCGGCAGGTCCACCGCCCGTGGCGCAAGCCCCTCGTCGTCATGACGCCGAAGAGCCTCCTGCGCAATCCGGAGGCGGCCTCCGCGCTCGACGAGCTTAGCACCGGCCGCTTCCACCGGATTGTGCCCGATACCCAAGGGAAGACCGTCGGAATCCAGCGCATCCTCCTCTGCGCCGGCAAAATTTATTACGATCTTGACGCCGAACGCCGCGAAAAGAAGCGCGACGATGTCGCCATCATCCGCCTTGAGCAGTTGTACCCGCTGCACCCCGAAGACCTCGCCGAAGTCCTCAAGGACTACCCGGACAACATCCCGGTTTACTGGGTCCAGGAAGAGCCGGAAAACATGGGCGC
>CAYUZD010000530.1:0-1752 GCA_964449475.1 uncultured Nitrospirales bacterium | reverse complement strand
GAGCGCCTTCGCGTCGAACGTCTCCAGCACGACGTCCGTCAGCTTGCCGAAGCCGGGCACGGCGTCCGTCAATGGCTGGCCCGCGGCCGTCGTCGAGGCCGCCGCCACGAGCCGGGCCTGCGGATGGGCACACAGCAGCCGCAACAGCTCGCGGCCGCCATAACCCGTCACGCCCACTATGCCGACACGTATCACGCCGAATGCTCCCGGGGAAGGCGCGGATTATATCCGCCGTTTTCCGACTTCTGCAAACGTCGAGCGTCACAAAGGCGGGTGGTATGCACACTCGCGCCGACGCTGGGTGCGGGCAAATATTGGTCGCACGACACGACGTTTGCGCAATGTGAACGGCCAGCGGGGTTGACCGCAGGCCGTAGTGAGTAACTTATTCTCGGTTGACTAGAGCGTATTGAAGTCGCTTGTGTCGAGAATCTCGGCGTGGACGACAATCTCGCGGAACTGTTCGTGCGGGACCTCGTTGAGGCTCTTCAGGAACGCGACCATGTCGTTGACGTCAGTCTCGCTCAGCTTGAGGAGGGCGTAGGCCTCGGGGACGGAGGTGTCGCCGGAGCGCGCCTTCTCGGCCATCTCGACCTTCTTCAGGACAATGGCCTTCAGTTCCGCGTCGGACTTTTTCAAGTTTCGCAACGACGGGACCGCGTTCGCTTCACCCGGCGTGCCGCTGCCGAAGGTGGGCGGCGTGTGGCACACGACGCAGTTGCCGACCGCGACGCCCTCGGGCTCCTCCCACGCGCGCAGGAAGCTCTTGTAGCCCAGATACTCCGGCTTCCGAAACCCTTCTACGACCTTCAACTGGATGCGACCCTCGATATTCGAGAGGCGGCTGAAGATAACGTTCCCCGCGAACTCGACGACGGTCTCGCCCTCGATGGGTCCGGTCGCGACGCGATTCAGATACGTGAACGCGTCATACGGCGCCGTCGTGCCTGCTTTCAGCCGGTGTATGTGCAATTCTTCCTCGACTGACGGCTCCTGCGCGCTGGTTGCGCGAACGGTCAGGAGCATTCCGGCGACCGTCGCCGCCGCGAGCAACCCATACGACATCATCCGGATTCCGCGCATCATGATTGAAACCCCTCCCGGGCTGGTTGTCCGCAAATCCCGCATCCAATAGCATACATTCAACATCTGGCAGTTTAGAACGAGTTGCCGGTTCCGTGTCTCACGGTATGAGAATTCAACTGCAGAATAGACAGGATTTACATGATTCGACATGATTTGCGGTTGGGAGCGCACAGTGCCACCAATGGATGGCACTAGCCCGTCATCCCATCCATCCTGTAAATCTTATAAATCCTGTCCATTCTCCTGCCCTTGACCTTTCCGGCGCCGCGCGCGGTAGGCTAGCGGGATGACCGAGGACCTGTTCGAACACGCCGCCGCGGGCCGTCTGCGCAAGGAGGCGCCTCTGCCGCGCCGGGTCGCGCCGCGTTCGTTGGACGAAATCCTGGGGCAGGATCACATCCTCGGGCCCGGCAAACTGCTGCGCCGCGCGATCGAAGCGGACCGGATCACGTCGCTGATTCTGTTCGGCCCGCCAGGAACGGGCAAGACGGCGCTCGCGCGGATCGTGGCGATGCGCACGAAGGCGGCGTTCGAGAACCTCAACGCGGTCACGAGCGGCGTGAAAGACGTGCGGGAGGTAATCGACCGCGCCAAGCAGCGCCGCGCGCAGCAGGGCCAGCGCACGATCCTCTTCGTGGACGAGATCCACCGGTTCAACCGCGCGCA
>CAYUZD010000529.1:0-1775 GCA_964449475.1 uncultured Nitrospirales bacterium | reverse complement strand
AGCGAATGCGGGAAATTGATCTCTTTCAGGATCTGGACCTTGTTCCCGCTCCCGACGCCGAACGTCGTCGTCGCCCACTCGCCCACGCCGTCCACCGTAATGAACGCCGCATGCTCGAACGGGCTCGGGAAGAACGCCGACGCCGCGTGCGACTGGTGGTGGCTACAAAACAACACCTCCCCGTCGTAGTCCAGCGCCTTGCGGATCGTCTTCCGCATGAAGATCTTTTCTTTGAGCCACGGCGGCATCTGGTCGTAGAACGACCGCACGCCCTTCGGCGCGACGCCCAGGTACGTCATCAGCAGCCGCTCGAACTTCAGGAAGGGTTTGTCGTAAAACGCGACGTAATCGAGGTCGCCGACCGAGATCCCCGCCTCACGCAGGCAGTATTTCGCGGCGTTTTCCGGAAACCGCAGGTCATGCTTCTTGCGCGTGAACCGCTCTTCCTGCGCCGCCGCGACAATCTCCCCGTCGCACACCAACGCCGCGGCGGAATCGTGATAAAAGGCCGAAATACCGAGGATTTTCATTCAGTGGCGCTCGTTACTGCCCAGCGTCGAATCATGAGTCCCGGAGTTAACCATACTGGCCATGTGGAGTCAAGAAATTACCCCGTTTCGAGCCGGACGGCATCAGCGTGACGCGGACCGCTTCAGCATCCCGCGGTCGCGCAGTTTCCCGAAGATCGCCTGCGCCAATACTTCGCACCCCGCCTCGGTCTGGTGTCGCGCGTCTCGGTACATCTCCGTCTTCCCTACGAACGCGTCCACCAAGTCCACGCTATACGGAAGCCGGTTCACGGTCTCGTTCGTCTCTTGATAGAACCCCCGCAGCAAGTCCACGTAGGTCACGCTGCCTCCGGGCTTCGATACGCTGCGTGTGTACGTCTCCAGCATCTCCACTTCCTTGGCCGATGGCTCATAGGCCCCGACACCCACCGCCGGTTGCCGAAACGTCAGGAACCCCACGCCCAACTCGTCGCACGCCGCATGCATCAACCGCATGTTGCGTTCCCATTGCCGGCCCGGCGTCGTGCGTACTTCCGGACCGAACGACACCCCCACCGTCGCGCGCCCGGCCTCGCCTTGAAATGACCGGACAAGCGCGACGGTGTTCGGGAAGAAACGAAACGGCTCCCGCTCACCCATCAACGCGTTGAACACCTTGGTCTGGTATGGATGCACCATCGGGTGTTGCTTGTTCGAATGCGCGAGCCCCTGATCGTTGATACCGCTCAGCGACACGACGACATCCGGTTGAAGGGGAAACACGTCCCGGATCAGTTTCAGGAGTTCCTGATTGCTTGAATATCCGGCGACTCCGCCGTTGAACACCACCGCCTTGATCCCCGCCTTGTTCAGTTCCTGCTGCAAGAAGTACGGCCAGGATTTGGTGAAACTCGGGTCGGTCGTCGAACCGCCCAGCGCGAATACGCGCAGTGCGTTCCGGTCCGTCACGTCCCCATACGCCACGAACCCAGGGATCACCGTGAAGTCCGGCAATATTTGCTGTAAATACTCGACCGAATAGGCGTGGCTCAGCTGCGGATCCACCAATTGGAACCACGGCTCGTCCGCCAGCACTTGTTCTCGCGGTCCCTCCGGCGCGATATAGAACAACGGGTACGTCTTCGCGCTGCGGGAATTCAGCACCGCGCGGCTCACCGACTCCGTGGCAGCTAACACCATCACAACGGCCAGAAGCACCAGCCCGTACGCCGCCAGGACCACAATTTTACGGGGTTTCGTATCGATCATCTCCGTCCAATCGCCTAT
>CAYUZD010000528.1:0-1778 GCA_964449475.1 uncultured Nitrospirales bacterium | reverse complement strand
AGTTCGACCTCATCGTGTGCGACGCGCCGTCCACGCTGGTGGTGACGGACCCGGTGGTGCTCGCGACGCGGGTGGATTCGCTGCTGCTGGTGATCGCGGCGAATCGGGCGAACCGGGAGACGATCCAGCGCGCGGTGAAGGTGCTGCAATCGACGAACACGCCGATCGCGGGCGTGGTGCTGAACGGGATCAAGGCGACGAAGCGTCACTATTACTATTACTACTATTATTACGACGACCGCAACCGCGGCCAGCGCCGCCGGAGCCAAACGGGCGTCGCGGTCGCCGCGGGCGAGCGCGCGTGACCGGGCCCGCGCGCGTGACGGGGCTCGCGGCGTGACGCCGCGCGCCTGAGCCGGCATGGCCTGGACGTCGTCATCCAAGCAGGGGATCGGCCGCGGGGAAGTGGCCGAGGGCCTGGCGGACGTCCCGCTGTTTATTTTCCTGATGACGGCGTGCGCGGCGGGCCTGCTGATCCTGCACGTCGTCCTCGAGAACAACGCCGTCACGATCGCGGCGGCGATCAGCATGCTCGTGTTCGGCGTGACGATCGTGCGCGTCGAGTACGGGTTGTACATCCTGCTCATCGCAATGCTGCTGTCGCCGGAGATTGAAGCGGGGACGGTGGGGCGGCACGACAACCTCGGTCTGAACCTGCGCTACGACGACGTGCTGATCATCGTGATTTTCCTGGGCGTAATGCTCAAGCACGTGTTCGAGGGGCGGCCGCTGGTGTGGCGCGCGTCGCCGGTGAACGCGGGCATCTCGATCTATTATGCGTTGTGCCTGCTGTCGAGCCTGCTAGCGCTGCGGCTGTCTGTGCCGGCATGGAACCGGGACGTCGCGTTCTTCACGCTGCTCAAGATGCTCGAGTTCTACCTGATCTTCTTCATGGTGGGCATGTCGATCACGAGCATGGACGAGGTCCGCCGCCAGTTGAAGGTGTTCTTCGCGGTGTCGCTGGTCGTGTGCGTGTACGGCATTGTCAGTATCGGCACGCTGCCGCGCGTGAGCGCGCCGTTCGAGGCCGGCGGCACGGAACCGAACACGTTCGGCGGCTACCTGATGGTCGTGATGTGCACGGCGATCAGCCTCGCGCTGTACGCGCCGCGGCCCGGGCTGCGGTGGCTGCTGTACGCGATCGCGGGCGCGGCGTCCGTGCCGTTCGTGATGACGTTGTCGCGCGCGTCGTACGCGTCGATGTTCGTCGTGTTCATTTTGCTCGGGTTGATGTCGCGGCGCTATTGGCTGCTGGGGGTGGTCGCGGCCGTGCTCGTCGCGGCGCCGATCCTGTTCCCCGACTCCGTCATCCGGCGCGTACAGTCAACGTTCGAACCGAGCGGCGTCGCGGTCGAGGTGCCCGTCGTCGGGTCCGAGGTGCTGATCGACAAGTCGGCGTACGAGCGAGTGTACGTCTGGCAGAAGGTGCGGCACAACCTGACCGTGTGGCCGTTCTTCGGCGGCGGCGTCGCCTGGGGCACGGTGCTCGACAGCCACTTCGCGCGCGTGATCATCGAGGCGGGGATCTTCGGCATCGCCGCGTTCCTGTTTCTCCTGTGGCGGTTGTTGCGCACGTCGCGCGAGACGTTCCGGTGGTCGCGCGACTGGGTCGCACGGGCGCTTGGCCTTGCGATGTTCGTGAACACGGCCGCATTGATGGTGCACAGTTTCGGGACAATTTCGTTCCTGATCGTCCGCATCATGGAACCGTTCTGGTTCCTGATGGGACTGGCGGTGGTGTCGCGCCAGATCGCGATACTGGACCACGCGCAGCGGCT
>CAYUZD010000527.1:0-1855 GCA_964449475.1 uncultured Nitrospirales bacterium | reverse complement strand
GATCGTGCGCCAGCGACACGTCGAGATGTTCCCCGGCCAGGCGCACATCCTGCTCGTCGCACCGAAGAAGCGCTGCGAAGAATGGCGGGAACGGATCATGGAACGCATGATCGGAAGCGTCCGGCGCCAACTGCGGTTCGGGCTTGATCTCGCCCGAACGTATTCCCTCGACATCGCCGAAATCGAAAAGGGTCTGGCGTCACTCAACGGATCGCCGACTCCGGCGCATCTCGAGACGATTCATTCACTCAAAGACAGGCTGACCGACCTGGTCTACGCGTCTGGACCCATCCGCGAGACCCGCAGCAGCATCTTGACGTCGAGCGCGGCCGTCTGCGGTTGCGACGGTGCCCTCTGTCGGCTCATGGAACTCGGCAAGCGCGACGAGGCGAAGCAAATCGGGAACGAAGTCCTCCCGTTGGCCGCGGAATTCACCCGCTTGAGGCTCGAGCTCCAACAGGGTAAGGCGGTGGAAATAGCCAAGGCGGCGCAGGACAACGCCCAGAGGAGCGTCGCGCTGCTGCAACGAATTCGGTCGCACTACTAGTGCGTTTTGGAGTTCCACCGATCGGTCGTGGCGCATGCCGAAGTGCCTTCTACGAATTGATTTACGATTCGTTCGGTTGCTATACTCCCGCGGTTTTCGGAGCGCCGGGGCGGACTTTGCCTCGACTGCCCATTCGCGCCGGTTGGGCGGGGTCGGTGGCGATCCCAGGCCGCGACTGCGATGGGGCGTCGCCAAGTGGTAAGGCACCGGGTTTTGGTCCCGGCATCCGAAGGTTCGAATCCTTCCGCCCCAGCCAGGCGCGGTCGCCTTTTCGGATGTAACTCACGACGGCACAAAACGGTATTCGGCACGTGTCCTACAGCGACGAGATGAAAATCTTCTCCGGCTCCGCCTCGCAGGAACTCGCGGCGGGCGCGTGCGACCACGTGTACGAAGTGATGGGCAAGGCCACCATCGGGCAGTTCAGCGACGGCGAAGTGCGCGTCCAGATCGGCGAGAACATCCGCGGCAAGGACGTCTTTATCATCAACAGTACCGCGCCGCCGATTAACCGCAACATCATGGAATTGCTCATCCTGATCGACGCGGCGCGCCGCGCGTCCGCCTCGCGCGTGACCGCCGTGCTCCCGTACTTCGGGTATGCCCGGCAGGACCGCAAGGACAAGCCCCGCGCGCCGATTACGGCCAAGCTCGTCTCGAACATGATCGTGACCGCGGGCGCGAACCGCGTCCTGACCGTGGACTTGCACACGGACCAGATTCAGGGCTTTTTCGACGTGCCGGTCGACCACCTCAGCGGAAACGTCGAGTTGGTGAAGCACATGCAGCACCTCAAAGGTCCGGACCTCGTCGTCGTGTCGCCGGACATGGGCAGCGTACGGCGCGCCCGCGAGGCGGCCAACCGGATGGACGCCCCGCTCGCCATCGTGGACAAGCGCCGCCCGCGCGAAAACGAGTCGGAAGTGATGAACCTGATCGGCGAAGTGAAGGGCCGGCGCGCGATCATCTTCGACGACATGATCGACACGGCCGGCACGCTCGTGAAGGCCGCGCAGGCGGTGATCGATCACGGCGCGGTATCGGTATCCGCATGCGCGACGCACGCCGTGCTGAGCGGCAACGCCGTGCAGCGCATCGAGGACTCGGTATTGAGCGAGGTCATCGTCAGCGATACCATCCCGCTGCGCGAGGACGCGCGTAACTCCCAGAAAATAAAGGTCATTACGTTTGCGCCGCTGGTCGGCGAAGCGATCAAACGCATCCACGAAGAGAAATCGGTCAGCCTACTGTTCCGCTGAGCCGGAAGGAGCCACGCACCATGAAAATGATTCCCCTCAAAGCCAGCCG
>CAYUZD010000526.1:0-1887 GCA_964449475.1 uncultured Nitrospirales bacterium | reverse complement strand
TCAACCAGCAGTGGGACCGCACGTACGTCACGGTGATCACGGACTTCGCGATCATCTACGACCGCGCGCGCGTCGTCGTCCGCAGCGACTGGACCTAACCGGCCCGCTCCCGGCCCCAGGCGGGGCGGCCGCATCCTACCTCCCGCGGCCGCTCCGCCGACGCCGGTGCCTCGTCAGATCGATGTTCATTGTGATTCTGAGCAGAGCGAAGAATCTCTTCGTTTGATCGCTCTGCGAACGCGAAGAGACCGAATCCGAAAAGGAGGAACCATCGTGCCGATCTTCACCACCGAAGCCGCAGTCCGCGAGAAGTTCCAACTCGCCGACACGGCGCTGGTCCCGTCCGTACTCGTGTCACGCAACATCGACGACGCGCACACCGTGTTGCTGCGCCATCTCGATCCGGCGTTCGACGTGCCCACGCCCGATGCCGCGCTGGTGCTGGGCGAGACGCTGCTCGCCGGGGCGTACCTGCTCCGATCGCTTGCGTCGGCGTCCGCGTTCGCGCGCAAGGATCTTTCGATCGGAGGGCAGCGCATCGAGTCGTCGCGCCGGTTCGAGGCCTTGACCGAGTTCGCCGACGGGGCCGAGCAGGGGGCGTGGCAGGCGCTGGATCCGTACCTGGCGGCGCGGGCCGCGGATTCCGTCGCTGCGGCGACGGATACACAACCGATTGTGAAGGAGGGCTGAGCCGTGCCCATCACGCTTGGAACGGTCACGTTCGACGAAGCCAACACGGCCGTCAAGGAGACGCTCGAAGAAGTCGGCGGGCGAAACGAGCGCCGCATCATCATCTCGGGGCTGGTGACGGGATTCTCCGATGTCGCATCGATCGAGTCGCGCCTCGACGATATTCTGGATGCCGCCTCCAAGCAGTTTTACACGGCCAAGCTCAGTCTCCGCCCGGGCCGCACGATGTTCGTGCGGCGGGAGAATTTCCGGCGCGAGGTCCGGTCTGATGCACTCACCGGCGCGTTTACGCTCGAACTCGGCGCGCGCGATCCGTTCGAGGAGTCCGAGGCCGTCTCCTCGCTCTTGTGGCCAATCAGTGCCTCGGGGGCGGTATTGGCGGTTGCCTCGGCCGGTAACCTGGATACGCCCGCGACTGTAACCCTGGTCGCGGCCGGAGAACTGCTCGACCCGGCCATCAGCGACGGAGAACGAACCATCGCATATTCCGGCATGGTCGGCGTCGGCGACATGCTGATCTTCGACGGCACCTTCGGCCATATCACACTCAACGGCAACGATGTTACGCCGTACACCTCCGGCATGTTCCCACGCGTCTCGCCCGAAGGCACGACACTCACCTTTACTGACGACGTCGAAAGCACGCACTCCGCGGCCGCGACCGTACTGTTCCAAGACCGGTGGTGGTGAGGCGCATCGTATGAACTACCGCATCGAAATCATCGACACGTTCAATCGTCGAATCGCGACGTACGACGAGGTGCCGCTCCTGCGCGCGGTGCGCACCGCGCCGGATCGGCCGGACGAAATCCGCGGCATCCTGCCGGGGCCGGTCATGGATCTTGGGCACGGATACCGCGTGCGCGTGCTGATTGACGGCGAACTGTTCGCCGAATGCCCGATAACGCTTGTGCGGCCGCAGTGGAGCGACACGCGCAAGCTGATTCTCGATCGCTACGTGAATTTCCACGAAATCATCGAGTTCGAGGCGTCGCTCCCGCCGCGTCACGGCAATACGAAGGTGTCGCGCGCGTTCATCAACCGCCCCATCCACGAAATCGTCAAACTGGCGATCAATTCCGCGCTGGGGAGCGTCCACTACCTGGTGGACCACGCGGCGTATCCCGACGGCGCGGAGCGGGAGTTCGCGAAGTTCACCGCGCGGCAGATGCCAGCTAATGAACTCGAAGTCGGCGG
>CAYUZD010000525.1:0-1907 GCA_964449475.1 uncultured Nitrospirales bacterium | reverse complement strand
CGAGCGGCGGGGACCACACGGTGACGATGGTGGTCTGTTCGGCGAAGATTTCGATCAGGCGCGGGACGCCGACGCCGAGCGCGACGCCGATGACGCCGCCGATGCCGGATAGCAGCGTCGTCTCGATCAGGAATTGCAGGACGATGTCGCGTTGGCGGGCGCCGACCGCGCGGCGGATGCCGATCTCGCGCGTGCGCTCGCTCACGCTGGCGAGCATGATGTTCATGATCCCGATGCCGCCGACGAGCAGCGAGATGGCCGCGATGCTGCCGAGGACGATGTTGAACACACGGGCGGTGCGCTCCGCGGCCTGGAGGAGCGTGAGCGGCACGATGACTTCGTAGTCCACCCGCTTGTGGTTGAGCTTGAGCAGGTCCTCGATGATGCGCGCCGTCTCGACCACCTGGCCGAGGTCGGCGACCTTGACCGTCACTTCGTGGTATTCGACGCGTTCGATCTCGCGGCTGCCGCTGCTCTGCTTGACGAGGATCTCGCCGAACCGCGTCCGCGCGGTGGTGAGCGGGATGTAGACGCTTTTCGCCGCGGCCTGCACGCTCGCGCCCTTGGACGCGCCCTTCGCGGCGGGTCCCGCGCCGCGCGGGGCCATGATGCCGACCACTTTGTAATAATCGGCGCCGATGCGCACGTTGTGGTCGAGCGCCTTCGTGAGCGGGAAGAGATCGGTCACGACTTCGGCGCCCAGCACGCAGACGCTGGCGTTGCGCTCCATCTCGGCGTCCGTGAAGAAGCGGCCATGCGCGATGGTGTGGTTGCGCATCTCGGGATACCACGGCAGCGTGCCCACGACGTCGCAATCGACGCGGCGTCCGATGTTCCAGACCTTTTGCCGGATGATGCGCCCGGGCACGATGACCTCGACGGTCGGGATCGTCGCGCGGATGCGTTGCAGGTCCTTCTGCGTGATGCCGTACTCGATCATCCAGTTGCTGCCGCGCGCGCCGCTCTCGTCCTCCGGCGGCTTGACGCTGCGCAGGATGATGTTGTGGCTGCCCTGCTGGCGGATCTGTTCCTGCGCCTCGAAGCTCGCGCCCTCGCCCACGGCGAGCATCGCAATCACCGAACCGACGCCGAAGACGATGCCGAGCATGGTGAGCGACGACCGCAGCCGGTGCAGCCAGAGGCTGCGGAGCCCGACCCGGAGCGTGCGCCAGAGCGAAACCCACGAGGTCGAACCAGGTTGTCGGAGCGCGGCCACGAGAGACTTCAGGCCGCGGCGGGTTGAACCGCAGCCGCTTCCGGTGCGGGCGCAGGCGCGGCCGTCGTCTCCGAGGCGGGCGGCGAGGCCGGCGTCTCGGATTCGTCGTCCGGTTTCGCCTCCTCGCCTTCCTTGTCGGCGTCCTCGGCAGACTCTTCCTGCCGGCTGCCGTCGGGCGGGCGGATCAACACACGTTCGCCCTGGACGAGGCCCTTGGTGACGACGATGTACTCGACCGTGAGATCGCCGGTCTCGATTTCGCGCGGCGTGACCTTGCCGCCATCGACGACGAAGCACACCTGCTTGTCGCCCTGTGGCACGACGGACTGGATCGGGATATAGATCGCGTCGCTGAGTTTTTTCACGAGCACTTCCGCCTTGGCGCTCATGCCGGGCTTGAGCCACTCGAACGTGCCGTCGATCTTGATGGTCGTCTCGTAGACTTTCAGGTCCGGGTTCATCCAGCGGTTCTCGGAATCCGGAAGCACGCCGACCTTGACGACCTCACCCTTCAACAGGTGATCGGGAAACGTATCAACGCGCACGGAGGCCGTCTGCCCCACAGCGATGCGCTTGATGTCCGATTCGTGGATGTTCACCTTGACCGCCATCTTCGACATGTCGGGAATGGTGATAATGGATTGCCGCTCGCGGACCGTCGTGCCTTCCTTGATCGGCTCCTCGTTCCAGT
>CAYUZD010000524.1:0-1915 GCA_964449475.1 uncultured Nitrospirales bacterium | reverse complement strand
GGTCGTGCAGGTATTCGTCCAGCCGATCCAGGCGGTCCTCCCAGAACTGCCGGTATTGTTCCAGCCACTCGTCGGCCTCTTTCAGTCCGCCAGCCTTCAGCGTTCGCGGGCGCCACTGCGCCTCCTTGCCGCGCGCGATCAGCCCGGCCTTCTCGAGGACTTTCAGGTGCTTCGACACGGCGGGGAGGGTCATATCGAACGGCCGGGCCAGTTCCTTTACGGAACACTCCCCCAACGCCAGCCGGGCCAGAATCGCCCGGCGGGTCGGGTCGGCCAAGGCCGCAAAGGTTTGACTAAGCTGGTCCGTAGACATTATAATTTGCCAAAAGGTTAATTAACTAAACGGTAATATACAATATTAACCCAAGTCTGTCAACCCCCTGCAGGGTGCAGATGCTCGAGGGCAAGGAACTCAGCGAAGACAGCGATTAACTGCGGAGACGCGCAATGAGAAAGCTCAAAATTTTCGAACACATCTCGCTGGACGGCGTGATCCAGACCTCCGGCGAAGACGGCGATTTCCCCTACGGCGACTGGACCGCGCCCTATCGGACCCCCGCTGGCAGAGACGTAGTCCTTGCGCTGCACGGCGAGAGTTTCGATTTGCTGCTTGGCCGGCGCACCTACGATCTCTGGTCGGGCTTCTGGCCAAAGGCACCGAGCAGTCCTATGAGTGACCGCCTCAACGCAGCGAAGAAATACATCGCAACTCATCGGCCGGAGAGCCTTGAATGGGGCCCGGTCGAGGGTTTTGGGCCGAACATCGTCGAGGACATTCGCCGCATCAAGTCGTACAATGGCCCTGACCTGATCCTCGCGGGCAGTTCAACGCTGACATCGGCGTTGCTCGAACACGGTCTTGCGGATGAAGTCGTGCTGTTCGTGTATCCAGTCCTGTTAGGCAAAGGAAAGCGCTTCTTTGCTGAGGGCACTCCGCCGCGCACATTCGAACTCGCCAGTACGAAAGCGTTGCCCTCAGGCATCGTTATCAATGCCTTCAGGACCGGTGGGCCCTTGAAGAAGCAACCATAAACCGAGCGCTGTGCGCCTTAGCCTTCGGGCGTATCGCCCTCGACGACGATGCGCAGTGCAACGAGTGCGGCGGTGACGGGGTCCTCGCCCGGGGTGACGGGAATCGTAATGAGGCCGACGCCTTTCTGGCCGGACGACCCGCCCCGGAGCGCTTCGCCGTAGGCGGCTTGGAGGCGGTTCATGGCCGAGGCGTTCATCGTGATGTCGTCCGGGCCGAGGTCGAGCATGTCGTTTGAGCGAAACGCGAACGACACGGCGTCCTTCGTACCCTGAACGCGCAAGGCGCCCGCTTTCGCCGCGAGCGCACGTGCGCGCATCACGTCGAGCAGGCGCCGCACGGGCCGCGGCGGATCGCCGAAGCGATCGCGCAGTTCCTCGGCCATTTGATCGATCTCGAACTCGTCCTGCAACGCCGTGATGCGTTTGTAGAGCGTGATCTTCTGCGATTCGATCTCGATGTACGAGTCAGGGATGCCGGCGTCCAAGGTCACGTCGAACAGCGGCAATAGCTTCGTTGTAATCGCGTGGCCCTTGAGTTCGGACACGGCCTCGGCGATGAGCTGCTGGTAGGTCTCGTAGCCCACGGTCTCGATGTGCCCGCTCTGTTGCGCGCCGAGCAGGTTGCCCGCGCCGCGGATCTCGAGGTCGCGCAGCGCGATGCGGAACCCGGAACCGAGCGTGCTGAATTCCTCGAGCGCCTTGAGCCGCTTTTGCGCCTCGACCGTGATCGCGCGGTCGCCGGGGATGAGCAAATACGCGAACGCACGGTGTTTATAGCGCCCGACGCGCCCGCGAATCTGGTAGAGCTCGCCCAGCCCGAACATATCCGCGCGATCGACGATGATCGTGTTCGCGTTGGGGATGTCGAGGCCGGACCCGATGA
>CAYUZD010000523.1:0-1926 GCA_964449475.1 uncultured Nitrospirales bacterium | reverse complement strand
ACGTCCGCTCGTTCGACCTCACCGGCAAGCAGGCCGCGTCCGCGCTCCGCGACTGTCGCATCACGCTCAACAAGAACACCATCCCGTTCGACCCGAACGGCCCCGTCTCCACCAGCGGACTCCGCGTCGGCACACCTGCACTCACCACGCTCGGCATGGGCCCCGAGGAAATGAAGGAGATCGCCTCCATCTTCAAGCGCGTCCTCACCCACACCAGGCCCGGCGTCATCGAGTCCGGCCCCAACGCAGGTAAACCCAGCAAGGCCAACTACGTACTCGACCCCGTCGCGGCCGCAGACGCACGCCGACGCGTCAAAACCCTCCTCGACGAGTTCCCCGTGTACCCCGAACTGGATCTGGGCTTACTTCAGCGACACTTCGGTTAGGCGAGACCAACATTGCGTGTACCAGCAGCGATACGATGGTGCTGCGCACTGGGCGGTGGGTTCTGGGCTTGGGGGTCGTTCGCCCAAGAGATCCCCGTCTTCACCCCTCGCGAATCCCGTATCATCGCCGGCACAAACGCCTCGCAGGCGCGCCTCTACCCCGACGAGATGCCCGTCGCCACCGTCGGCGACTACTCCCTCCTCATCGCCATCGGCAAGGAAGGCGTCGCGATGGGCGGCGGGCTGCTCGTCGACTTCCCCAAGTCATGGTTCACGAATCCGCTGCCGCTCGTGAAGCCCGTTCAATTCGAAGATCCCGCCACGCCGCACTACATGGAGTGCAAAACCTACCGCGCAGGTGCGACTCTCGAAAAATCCATCGACCACCGCAACTTCGACGGCACCATCGAACGCTTCCGCCACGTCGTCCGCCTTACCGTGCGCGATCACGAACTCTTCGAGGGCGACACAGTCCGCGTCACGTTCAAGAACACTACCAGCCCCATCGTCTCCGGCCCGGACACCATCCGCGTCGCCATCGACGCATCCGGCACCGGTCAATTCGTGCTCGCCAACGGCGCGCCGTATCACGTTCATCCCGGCCCGCCGACGTCCGCGCTTCTCGTCGCACCGAGCGACGCGGTCGTGAGCGAACCGATTGAACTCCATGTCGCGCTTTTCGACGTATTCTACAATCTCGCCGAGGGTTACAGCGGAAACATCGCGGTATCTGGTCTTTCTGCGGATCCGCTCTGGGTCGCCGTAGGCGCCGGCCGTGCAATTGCGAAGCTAGCTTGGACTCCCACTCAACCCGGCTACTTCTACCCTGAACTCACCGGCACGCATCGCGGCCACGGCGGCCCAATTCACGTCCACGCCACGTCGCCGGCCCGCCGCGTGTATTGGGGAGACCTCCACTCGCATTCCGACGACAGCAAGGACGGCATCGGACACGATGTCTGGACCTACGCCCGCGACGTCACCCGGCTCGACTTCTTCGGCGCGAGCGAACACGGTATCGACGACGGTGGCGGCGACAGCGTCTCGCCGTCCGAGTGGGAACGCAACATCGACGACGTAATCCGATTCTACGACGCTGGCCGCTTCGTCACGCTCCTCGGCTACGAATGCAGCCTGCCGAACGGACACCACAACGTCTTCTACCGCGGCGTTGAAGGCATGCCGTGGCCTGAGCACCGCGTCAAGTCGGTCGAAAAACTGTGGGAACTCCTCGACTCCGAGGACGCGATCACCATCCCCCACCACCTCGGAATCCAGTGGGGCGGCCGCGACACGCCTATCACCGGCCCCGAACTCCAGCCGATCGTCACCGGCGGCGGCGCGAACGGACCCAAGCTCGATTGGTCGCGCGAACACAACCCCGCGTTGCGCCCGCTCCTCGAGATCTACTCCGCGCACGGGCAGTCCGAGTACTTCAATCGCGAAGACTCGCTCGCCTACGAAAGCGTCAAGTACACCGGCGCACGCAGCGCCGACGGCCCGCACTACGCCCGCGACGCGTTCGCCGCGGGACGATTCA
>CAYUZD010000522.1:0-1937 GCA_964449475.1 uncultured Nitrospirales bacterium | reverse complement strand
GGGCTCCGGCCCGGACGGTGGGGGCGGAGGGGTGTCGTCCGGGCCGGAGCGGGTCGTGCGGAGTTGGTGGCGGGCCCAGCGCTTGAGCCGGTCCGCCTGTTCGGTCGAAATCTGCCACCGCCCCAGCACGCCCGCGGAGGTCTCCGCGAGCGCCTGGGGGGTGTGGAGTCCTGCCGTAACGAGGGCTGCGAGTGCGCTGCGGGAGATTCCCGGTTCTCCCAGCCGCGCGAGAGGAACAGCCTCCGCTCGCAGCCCTCGTTGAACGCGTTCGGAAAGCATGCGCAGGCGGTTTACAAACGCCTCGGCGCAGCCGCGCGCCTGCGCAATCGCCGCGGCGGCGTCGATAATCCACGCGATTTGTTCGGACGCTGCGAGCACCTGCCCGGTCATGGTCAGGTGTTCCTCCTCGAGTTCACGCAGGGACGCATGCTCGATCCAGTCCGTGAGGAACAGGGCGATCTTGATGGCCCGGACCTCCTCGAAAAACGGCGTGATGGTAGTGTTTCGCAGACGTTTCAACGGCACGTCCGCGGTGACGTCGTCAGCCTCGGCCGCCCCGCGCAACCGCCGCGGATAGTCGCCCGTCTCGTACTCGCGCGCGGTCAACGAAACGTTGTACATCCGGCCATCGGGCGTGAGCGCCGCCGCGAGCAACAGGTCGATGTCGCACCACACCCGCGTATCGGACTCGCAAATCCACCGTTCCAGTTCCCGCGCGGTACCGAGCGAGATGCCCTTGGACGCGATCGCCTGGCCGAACGGCGTCGCCTCGACCCGGCCGTCGTCCGCCGGGGCCAGCGCGCCCGCGTCCATCGCACGGTTGACCGCCGCGCGCACGCGCACGCCGACTTCCTCGGGCGTATACAGCTCCTGCCAAATCCACCGGCCGCTGAGGGTGCCCTCGAGAAATTCGATGAGTTCGGATTCGTTCCGGCAGGAGCGCGACGCCACCAGCCGCAGCACGTAGTTCTCGAGCGGTTCCTTGGCCAGGCGCGGCTCGACCGGCTCCCGCGCGCCCTCGACGTACCGCCGCCAGAGCGTCTCCTGGTCGAACGGCGTCGCCGCGATCAGGATCGACCGGCCGAATTCGTGCCCTGCGCCGTATCGGCCCGCGCGCCCGCCCATGCTCTCGTATTCCGCGCGCAGGATCGGCGCCTTCCACGGCATCCCGAACCGCCGGTCGTAGCACCATTTCTCGGCGGTGATGAACACGTTGCGCGCCGGCAGATTCAGTCCGACCGCGAGCGTGCTCGTGGACACCAGCACGCGGACCTCCCCCGCGCGGAACGCCGCCTCGACAATGCGCCGCTCCTCGGGCGTGAGATCCGTGCTGTGGAATGCGACGCCCGACTCGAGCGACGCCAGCAACGTCTCCCGTGCGCAGGTGTCGTCCAGGTCCGCCAGCGCCGCGAGCGCGTTCGCCGCGGCCGGGCCCGCATACCGCCGCGCGAGCAGTTCCGCGCCCCGCCGCGCCTCGTGCTTCGCCTTCACGAACACGAGACAGCTCTCCCCCGCCTCCGCGAACGCGCACACGTTCTGCGTCAGGGTCTCCCACGGCGACTCGGCGTGCGTATCCAGCAGCGCTTCCTCGCCCTCGGTGTATTCGTTGTACGTGCGGTACCGGAACTTCCCCGCGTGCAGCACGCCGTACCGCAGCTCGACCGGACGCCGCTCATACTTCACCACATCCGCCCGCATCCACTTCGCGAGCCGGTCCGCCTCGCCCAGCACCGCCGACAACCCGATCAGGCGGCACGGCGACTGCACGATGCGCGTCAGCAACACCTCGACCGTGCCGCCGCGGTCCGGGTCGGACAACAGCTCCAGTTCGTCCGCGATAATCAGTTCGATTTCAGCCAGCCGTTCCGGACGCCGCACCATCACCTGCGCGAGCTTCTCGTACACCACCACCGCGATCGAAAAATTGCCTTCCTCGA
>CAYUZD010000521.1:0-1957 GCA_964449475.1 uncultured Nitrospirales bacterium | reverse complement strand
AAGATGGACATCCAGCTCAAGAACCTCCTCGGCCGAGAGGAGACCGTCGCCACCTGCCAGCTCGATTTCATCGTCGCCGAACGGTTCGACCTCACCTACACCGATTCCGACGGCCAGGCGAAGCGCCCGTTCATCATCCACCGCGCGCCGCTCGGCACCCACGAACGCATGATCTCGTTCCTGATCGAGTTCTACGGCGGCGCGTTCCCCACCTGGATGGCGCCGGTACAGGTCAAGCTGATCCCCGTCAACGACGCCGTCATGCCCTACGCCGGCGAAATCGCCTGCAAACTCACCGGCGGCCTGTTCCGCGTCGAGACCGACGACTCGTCCGAGTCCTTCAACAAGAAAATCCGCAACGCCGTCACCCGCAAGGTCCCCAATATCTGGATTCTCGGCAACAAGGAAGCCGAGAACCGCACCATCACCTGGCGCCGTTACGCCGCCAAAGACCAGACCACCGTCCCCCTCGACCAAGCCCTCGCCACCCTCCAAAAACTCCGCGAAACCCGCATCATGGACAACTTCGAGGATGTGGGGTTGCCGGTTGGGAGTTAACCCAATTTCGGAGACAGGATGTGGATCAATCAGCGCCTGTTTCGAGCAAGAGACCAACTTTTTGGTCGCATGATCGCAGGTTCGGCATCGTTATCCTCGTGCTGCTGAGCATCTCCGCTTATTTCGTGGGCCAGTTCATCGCCGACGCCCGCGAACAGGCCCGACTGGCTTCCTGCCGTCCACGAATGGTTCTATCGACGGCCAAGGAGTATGCCTCTGCGCACGAAGGGTTATACCCGCCTCTATCCACGGTTCCAGGACGCTTCATGTTCGATACAGAGAAGGTCAAAGCGTTTGGGAGTATTTATGACTACATGTGTGGAGTCGATCCCTTTGAGTTTTCCGAAGAGATCGTTCACGACGTAGATTTCTGGCGCTTGGACGATTGGAGTTACGTCTATCTCGGCTATGTACTCGAAAATGAAGAACAAGGCCTTTCTTTTTTGGATGCTTACACAGATCAAGTCAAAGCCCAAAGCGATTTTGAAGGCGATCTTCCTGTCGGGCGAGGTCAAGGAAACGGCGGAGGAGATATGCTGCATCGCCTGCGCTCGCCGGAAGCATGTACAGGCGATCTTGCATATCTTCGATCAATAGCAGCTACGATCCCTGTTGTGTTCGAATGGCCCGGTCGTCATGCGAGCGGCAGCAAGGTCGTCTTCCTCGATGGTCACGAGGAAGTTATTCCCTTCCCCGGAAAATTTCCGATGACCGAAACATTTATTACCGCTTTAAAGACTATTGACGAAACGTACCCGGCATACAATCCGTAGCGGCCAAGGGTCGTATCTGAATGCGTTTCTCATCCGTCCCTCCGGGACTCGATTGTGGTGACGGCACGCCCCCGCCGTTGAAACAGCGGGCTACTATCGTGCGGCCCCTCCGGGGCGGTTTCTATGCTGTTCGCACCGCGCTTAAATTTTCGCATGCTTTCTTGGAAGCATCGCAGAGCACGCTTTTACGTCCCGGAGGGACGCTGTGACAGTAGCCCGGCACTTCAGTGCCGGGTCAGTCGTATCCCAAGCCTCAGTCCCGTAGGGACGACTGATCCAACGTCGCGACGGCTCTTCTATGCACCCCAGCTATGTCCAAATATACTTCGGGCCGTACTCGATCTGATGCTTCTTCAAAAATGCCAAAAACTCATCCTGAAACGTTTGCTTCCGGTGATGGACTTCCTGATTCTCGATGTACTTCCGCGTCGCGGCTACCTGTGAAACGCCGATGCTGAACGCGCCATACGCCTCCTGCCATGCGAATCCGCGGTGCGCCGGAAACGTGTCGTGAATCCATTGCGACGATCCGCCCTTGATCAATTGCATCGTCTTCGCAATGTCGCGTGTCGATGGCAACGACAACACCATATGCACGTGGTCGACCGCCCCGCCCACCGCTAACG
>CAYUZD010000520.1:0-1958 GCA_964449475.1 uncultured Nitrospirales bacterium | reverse complement strand
TTCGCCCGCGGCGAAGGCATGTGGACCGGCGCCGACGGCGTCTACTTCGCCTGCACCAGCGGCGGGCGCGCCCACCGCGGCCAGATCTGGCGCTACGTCCCCAGCCCCAACGAAGGCACGCCCGGGGAAGAGTCCGCGCCCGGCACGCTCGAGCTCTTCGTCGAACCCAATGACAGCGGACTCATCGACAACGCCGACAACCTCACCGTCGCGCCCTGGGGCGACATCGTCGTCTGCGAAGACGGTTCCGGCGACCAGTTCGTCGTCGGCATCACGCCCGAAGGCGGCATCTACAAGATCGCGCGCAACGCCACCGGCGACGGAGAGTTCGCCGGTGCCTGCTTCTCCCCCGACGGCTCGACCCTCTTCGTCAACATCATGGGCGTGAACCTCTCTCTCGCCATTACCGGCCCCTGGGACGGCCGAACCTCCGCATAGGTCACAAGTTCTGTTGTGCCCACACGCCCGCCGTGTTAAACAGATCGAAAGTTCGCGCGCGTAACCACAGAGATACGCCAGCGCATGGCGCGCTACTCGTCGAGCTGAGCGCGGCGCCGTTCGCGCCGTTCAACACGGCGTCCGCGCTCTGCATGAAACGCACCGGCACGAGCCGATGGCACTTACTATGGTTAATCTCGCATTAACAGGTCCGCGTCTCCAAGGTTGAGAGGCGTAAGCGAGCCTCGATCCAAGCCTGCGCGCGCCGGTGGACAGCGACACCGTCTGCCGATGCTTTTTGAGGCCTATCCGCACAAGCGTTACCAAATCGTCAGCGAGTCGGCTCGTCTAGGGGACGGTTCTCGCACGATATCCGTCCGGACCCACGGCAAAAACGCCAGCACGACGAGGATCCACGCGACGTAGGTGAGGATCCAGCCCGCCTTGTCCGTCGCGCCGTGCACGGGGCCCATGCGCAGCAATGCGACCTGAAACGGCACGATCACCAGCACCCACGCGAGCAACCGCGAGTTGCGCGGCTCCCATGCCGGTATCGTGCGCGAGCGCGGCGACAACGTGTCGCGGACCACCCACCACAACGCCGCGGCGACCAGCGCGCCCTTGAGAAACGGCATGAACCACGCCATGTTGATGTCGATGCCGAACGTGTCGCCGCGGAACCGGTACTGCGACGGATCGTTCAGCACGATGATCATGGTGGAAGCGAAGTTGACCGACGTCCACAGCACCAGCAACGGTTTGAACGGTGCCCGTGCGCCGCGCCAGCCCATGAACACGATCGAAACGAGCATCGCGGAGAGCAGCAAAAGCACCAGAAAGTCCCCGCCCATGCCCGCGCCCCGGAGCAGGCCCGTGCCGAATTCGTTCGCCCACTCGAACGGTCGCCCCTCCGCGATGCAGCGAATCGGCACCCACCACAGCCAGGACGACAGAACCGTCGTCGCGAGCAACACGAGGAACAGGAGCCGATCTTCTCTCCACAGGGGCAGCGAATATCCACCCATCGGGCGGGTTCTCCGGAAATCAGTCACAGCGTTGGACGGCACGGGCGCGCGGGAGGTTTAAGCCGCTATCCGATTGTTGCGCGCACTAATCGGCGGGAATATTCCAACCTCGAACCGATCCCCTCGGCCGCGCGTTCAAACGGTCCCGAAACGAACCTCTAACTTGGCGACCGCTGCGCAAGTGAACTACAATCCTCAATCTGGTATCCGCATCCGTACACCGCTGATCGGGCAGGCGATCGCAAAAGGGGGATCGATGAAACCGAAACTTCGCGCCAGACTGGCCCTCGCGTTCGCGGTGCTGATCGCGTTCGGCATCACCGCGATCGTGCTCGAGCGCTCGCTGCACGCCGCCGAGCCGCTGCACGTCTACCTGACGTACTCCGGCGCACCCGAGACCTCCATCGACGTCAACGTCGTCACCACTGAGCACGTCCCCGCCGTCAACGTCCACTACGACACCGTGTCGCGCGGCGGCGATCCCGCGGCCTACGC
>CAYUZD010000519.1:0-1968 GCA_964449475.1 uncultured Nitrospirales bacterium | reverse complement strand
CCCTCGACGGCGATCAACTCGACCGAGTATCGCTCCGCCTCGTGCAGGTGCAGCGCCCAGAACGCCGGGTCCATGATGTGGCACGCCATGTCTCCCAGTGCGCCGTTGCCCCAGTCCTGCCACCCGCGCCAGTTGTGCGGGCAATAGGCGCCGTTGTACGGCCGCATCGGCGCGGTGCCGATCCACTTGTCCCAGTCGAACTGCGCGCGCACGGGTTCCTCCGGCAGCGCATCCGCGATGCCCTGCGGCCAGCCGGGCCGGTTCGTCCACACGTGCGCCTCGCGCACCGTGCCGATCGCGCCCGACCACACCATCTCGCACAGCGTCCGCACGCCGTTGCCGGAGTGTCCCTGGTTGCCCATCTGCGTCGCGACGCCGATTTTCTTCGCGGTGTCGCGAAGCAGCCGCGCCTCGGCAACCGTGTGCGTGAGCGGTTTCTGCACGTAGACGTGCTTGCCCATCGACATCGCGAGGTAGGCCGCGGGCGCGTGCGTGTGGTCCGGCGTAGTGACCGTAACGGCGTCGATCTCCTTCACCTTCTCGAGCATTTCGCGGTAGTCGGTGAACTGCGTCGCGTTTGGGTAAAACGCGAACATCTCCGCGGCGCGCTCGTGGTCCACGTCCGCCATTGCGACGACGTTCTCGCCGCGGCAGTTCCCGAGGTCCTCGCGGCCCTTCCCCCCCGCGCCGATCCCCGCGATATTCAGCTTCTCGTTCGGCGACACCTTCCGCGGCACGACCTTCGCGGTGTTGGGCCGCTGCGCGGTCGCCGTGACGGCCATGCCTGCGGCGGTGGCGATGGTGAGGAATGTTCGGCGAGTGAGCAACATGTCGCTTAACATGCTTCGATCTCCGTTCTGGATTTCCCGCTTTCGCAGGAACAGCGAAAATCAACTGGATTGAACGTACACACCAACTTCAGATAATCGGACCCACAATCTTGGAGTTCGCAATCGCGGACTACATAATCTACGCAATTACGGCGTCGCCGCAAGATTTCCGGCTGCGGTTGATACTCGTTTATGTCAAATTCACTGGCGCACGCGCTCTTTGGCCGGCCGCAGTGGGTCCGACAACCTCGGTATTCAAATGATGAACCCGGTGTTGAAACGCCGCATTATCATCAACCTGTCCCTCCGGGACGATCTCGCCGGTAGAGGGGCCGATTTTATCGCCATCACTCCGTGGGGCGTGGGTCCTTTCATTCACTCCGGGAGATCGCTAAGATCATCGAATGTCCAACCAGGTCGAGCCGAAGAAGGCCGCTGCGTGTCTGATTATGGACGCGGAGGGGCGGTTGTTGATGGTGAAGCGCAGCCCGAAGCTGCGGTTCATGCCGGGGCACCATGCGTTTCCGGGTGGGCGGGTCAACGAGGCGGAGAGCATCGAGCGGGTGCTGGGCGCGGGGTCGGCGGATTTCGCGCGCGGGGTGATGGCGGCGGCGCGGGAGGTGTTCGAGGAGACGGGCCTGCTGCTGGCGCAGGGGACCGACCCCGGCATCGAGGCGCGGCGTCGCGCGCGGCATGAACTGCTCGAGGAGAAGGCGCGGTTCGACGAAATCCTGGCGGCGTTTGGCGCGCTGATTGACGCAGAACGGTTCGAGGAGGTCGCGCACTGGATCACGCCGCCGCCGATGCCGATCCGGTTCGACACGCGGTACTACCTGTTCCGGCATGAGGGCGGACAGGAACCGGAGCTGATCGAGGGCGAGTTGGTCGGGTTGGACTGGATCCACCCCGCCGAGGCGCGGCGGCGGTGGCACCTGGGTGAGATCCATGTATCGACACCGGTCGCGTGTACGCTGCAACCGATGGCGGCCCGGCCGTATCCGGAGTTTGTGCCGCTGCTCCGGCGCATCACGGACAGTACGCCGGGCCATCCGAACCGGTTCGAATTGCGCCACGGAATCCACGTGATTCCGCAGCAGACGCGCACGATCCCGCCGGCGACGCACACGAACTGCATCCT
>CAYUZD010000518.1:0-1990 GCA_964449475.1 uncultured Nitrospirales bacterium | reverse complement strand
AAGCCGCAGGTCTTGCTCTGGGAGGAGCATCTCCGAATGCCCACGTGGTTCAAAAAAGTGTTCGCGACCGGTGCCGGGAAAGCGCCAGCACCGGCCCCGGCAGCCATTCCCGCGCCCGCACCGCGCGCCGTCGCAACAGTCTCGCCGCCCCCTCGTCCTGCGCCTCAACCTAAAGCCATCGACTTCGGCGACGGTCGGCCGAAAATTCGCCGCATCATCAGCGCGCCGATGGTCATGGAAGCTGCCGCGGCATCCGAGCCAGCCGCGAACGGCGCGATCCGCATCAAGGCGCAAGTCGATCGCGACGGCCACAACTGCAAGTTCATGCTCAACCGCTCCGTGTTCCCCGGTTACTCGGCGTGGTTCCCCGGCGCCGAATGGACAAAGGATGCGTCCCCGCTCGCCGGGAAACTCTTCCGCGTCGAGGGCGTCGGCTCCGTCCTTCTGCACGACACGACGCTTACGCTGGGCCGCGCCGAGGGCAACGCGCGCGGCTGGAAGGACATCGCCACCGAGGCCGGCAGGATTATTCGCGAACATCTCGAGTCCGGCGCGCCTTGCGTCACCGACGCGCTGCGCGACGGCATGCCCGCCGAGTCCGATGTCCGCGAGAAGATCCAGCGCGTGATCGATCTCGAGATCAATCCCGGTATCGCCGCGCACTCGGGCGTCGTCTCGCTCGAGCGCGTCGAAGGCAACACGGTCTACATCACCATGGGCGGCGGCTGCCAGGGATGCGCCGCGTCCACCATCACGCTCCGCCACGGCATCCACACCGCCTTCCGCAAGGCGATGCCCGCCGTCGGCGCGATTTACGACGAAACCGACCACGCCGCGGGCGTGAACCCCTACTTCACCGAGTTGCCCGCCGGCATGTCCGCATAGGAAGTCCATGCCCAAGCTCGACCGTTTCACACTCGAAGTCAAGACCGGCGCGCGGTGCGGCCCAAAGACCCCGATGTTCAACATCAACGGGTTCCCGCTTGAGTTCGACGAAGCCGAAGGCGGCACCGGCGCCGGCGAGACGCTCAAGGCCGTCGGCTCGCCGTTCAGTTTCCCGCACGCTCTCGCGCTCATCGGCCCCGCCGAGGGCGAGGAGCCGTGGGACATCGAGTCCGTCCGCGCGACGTATGAATGCGCGAACGTGCAGCCCTACTCCGTACGGCTCGGTCCCGTCACGCTGGACAACGAGTCCAACCTGAACATATGGTACGAACCGCCCCCGCCCACGTTCGACGTGTGACGGTAGGAGGCCGCGATGGCAACGTACGATCTGGCCGCGAAAGAATGCGTCCCCTGCAAGGGCGGCGTGCCGCCGCTCCGCGGCGACGCGCTATTCCGGTTGCACGAGGAGCTCGACGCAGGTTGGGAACTCGTGGACGAGCATCATATCGAGAAGGAGTTCGCGTTCAAGGGCTATGCCCCCGCCGTCGCGTTCACGAACGTCGTCGCGGGCATCGCCGAGGAACAGAACCATCACCCCGACATCCTGCTCGCGTGGGGCAAGGTGAAAGTATCCATCTGGACACACAAGATCGACGGACTGACCGAAAGCGACTTCTACTTCGCCGCGAAGGTCGAGGAAGCGTCAAAGAAATAGCCTATGCCGTGCAAAGACATCACTGAACTGCTCGAAGTCGTCCTCGACGCCGAGGATCGGCTGCACGAGTACGCGTTCTCGAAGCGCACCTGCGGCCAGGGCGTCGGGGCCGCTGCGCTCTTGATCGATCAATTGCGCGGGCGCAGCGCGGAAGAACTCCTGCACAAATCGGCCGCCGAATTCCTCGCCGAGTTCCCGATTTCCGATCCCATCGAGGAATTCCTCAGCCTGAAACACCTCTTCGCCATCCAGGGCGCGCTCGAGGTCTACGCCGGCGTCGAGGCCGGCCGCGCGTCTGACGCGTTCGCCGTCGCCGGCATCGAGTACGGCGAGGAAACCACACGCATCCACGGCCGCATTGCCGTGGACGTCGTCACCGAGAAGATCAAG
>CAYUZD010000517.1:0-1999 GCA_964449475.1 uncultured Nitrospirales bacterium | reverse complement strand
GGAAGCAAACAAGGCGATGGTGAGCACGAACCTGCGCATGATGTGTGAATCCCGTTTCGTATGGTCAGCAGGAAGCATCGTAGCACATGCTGATTGTTCGCGGCGCGCGCAATTTGTATGCTTGGCGGCTCTGGCTGGATGAGGGCGGACGCATGAAGATCGGAATGAATTTGTTATTGTGGACGGCGGCGGCGGACGCGTCGCACCTGCCGTTGATCGCGGACATCAGGAAATGGGGCTTTGACGGCATCGAACTGCCGATGTTCTCACCGGACTGCTCGCCGTGGGACACAATCCGGAAACACCTGGGCGACCTGGGAATGACATGTACGGCGGTGTGCGTGCTGCCGGCGGATGCGAGCCTGATCTCGGACGACGCGGCGGCGCGCAAGCGCGGCGTGGACCACTTGAAGGCGTCGATCGACTCGTGCGTGAAGGTCGGCGCGGAGGCGATGGGCGGGCCGATTTACCATCCGGTCGGCGCGTTGATCGGCCGCGGACCGACGGAGGACGAGCGGAAGCGTTGCGTGGAATGCCTGCGCGAGGTGGGCAAGCACGCGGAGCAGGCGGGGGTCGATATCGCGTTCGAGCCGCTGAACCGGTTCGAGACCTTCGTGGCGAACTCGCAGGAAGACACGCGCCGGATGATCGACGCGATCGGCAGCAAGGCCGTCGGGATTTTGTACGACACGTTCCACGCGAACATCGAGGAGAAATCGCTCGAGAAGGCGATCCGGACTGCGGGCGACAAGATCGTCCAGGTGCACGTGTCCGCGAACGACCGCGCGACGCCGGGCGAGGACCACATCGATTACGCGACGACGTTCCGGACGCTGAAGGCGATCGGCTTTGACGGGTGGTACACAATCGAGAGTTTCGGCAGCCGTCTGCCCGAACTTGCCGGCGCGACGTGCATCTGGCGCAAGATGGCGCCGAGCGAGGAACACGTTGCGCGCCAGGGCATCAAATTCATCCGCGAAATGCTGGCGAAGGCGTGATCGCGCGCGTTTCCTGGAGTATGATCGAGGTATGAGCGCTTTCCGCAATGTCGCGAGCTTCTTCGTGTGCGTTTTTTTGCCGCTGGCCGCGCTCGCCCAGACGCCCGTTTCGTTTACGAGGGACGTTCACCCGATTCTCGTGGATCGGTGCTTCAAATGCCACGGCGGCGAGGAGAAACGCGGCGGCTTGAGCATGAACACCCGTGAATCGCTGCTGGAAGGGGGCGAGTTTGGTGTCGTCGTCGTGCCGGGGAAGGCTGACGAGAGCGCGCTCATCGAGATGGTCACGAGCGAGGACCCCGAAGAACGGATGCCGTCGAAGGGCGACGCGTTGTCGCCGCACGACGTCGACGTGTTGCGCCGGTGGATCGACGAGGGCCTCGTCTGGGACCTCGAGGCCGGCCCCGGCAGCGGATACATCGCGCCGGTCGCGCCGCGCGACGTTGGGTTGCCGCGCGGTCGGGAGATTCACAAGTCCGACAATCCGATCGACCGGTTGATCGGCGCATACTTCGAGACGAACGACATCCCGGTGCCCGAACTGGTCGATGACCGCACGTTCGTGCGCCGGGCGTACTTGGATTTGATCGGGTTGCTGCCGAGCGAGACGGAGTTGAACTGGTTCCTGTCCGATTCGGCGAAGGACAAGCGCGAGAAGCTGGTCGCGGACCTGCTGGCGGATCGGCGGAGCTACGCCGAACACTGGATGACATTCTGGAACGACTGCCTGCGGAACGATTTCCAGGGCACAGGCTACATCGACGGCGGGCGCGAGCAGATCACGCACTGGCTCTACGGCGCGCTGCGCGAGAACAAGGCATACGACCAGTTCGCGCGCGAGTTGATCGCGCCGGACCGGGCCGCGCAGGGATTCGTCAAGGGTATCTCATGGCGCGGAGCGACGAGCGCAAACCAGATGGTGCCGTTGCAGGCGGCGCGCAGCGTGGCGCAGGTGTTCCTCGGCGTGAACCTCAAGTGCGCGTCGTGCCACGACAGTTTCG
>CAYUZD010000516.1:0-2032 GCA_964449475.1 uncultured Nitrospirales bacterium | reverse complement strand
CGCGGCCTTGCCGTCCTGGTCGAGCACGATGATGATGTCGCCGACTTTCAGCGTGTCGCCGACCTTGGCGCGGACGTCGCTGACGACGCCGGCCTCCGGGCAGGGGATATCGACGACCGCCTTGTCCGTCTCGAGCTGGACGACGGTCTGGTCCTTCTTCACCGAATCGCCCCTGGAGACGAGCACGGCCGTGACCGTGCCGGTGTCGACGTTTTCTCCGAGCTCGGGCAACGTGAAATTGATGGCCATTACGCGCTCCTGTTCGCGGAAACGGGTCTGCCGTGGTGCGTGAACGGATCGGGCTTGTTCGGATCGATTTCGAGGTCCTTGATCGCCTGCTGGACGGTTTTTGCCGGGACTTCACCGCGCTGCGCGAGTGCGGTGAGCGCGCCGAGCGTGATGAACCGGGCGTCCACTTCGAAGTGGTTGCGCAGGCGCACGCGATCCTCGCTGAGGCCGAAGCCGTCTGTGCCCAGCGTAACTACGGGGAGCGGGAGCCATTTCGCGATCGCGGCGGGGAGCGCCTTGACGTAGTCCGACGCGGCGACGACGACGCCCTGTTCGCCGTCGAGGCATTGCGCGGCGTAGGGCCGGCGCGGCGCCGCGGCCGGGTTCAGCAGGTTCTCGCGATCGCATGCGAGTCCGTCCACGTAGAGCTCCTTGTAGCTGGTCACGCTCCACACGTCGGCGGAGACGCCGTAGCCGGCGAGCATCTGTTGCGCCTTGATCGCCTCGTTCACGATCGCGCCGCTGCCCCAGAGGTGCGCGCGCGGCCCGCCGGTTTTTTCGGCGGGCTTGAACTTGTAGAGGCCCTTCAAGATGGATTCGGTGGTCACGTTTTTCGGCCGGGCCGGCATGACGTACTTGTCGTTGCCGACGGTGAGGTAATAGAAGCCGTCCTGGTTGTCCACGTACATCCGCTTGAGGCCGTCCTGGACGATCGCGCCCAGCTCGAAGGCGAACGCCGGGTCATACGCGCGGACGTTCGGGACGGACCACGCGATGAGGTGGCTGTGACCGTCCTGGTGCTGCAGGCCTTCGCCTGCGAGCGTGGTGCGGCCGGCGGTCGCGCCCACGAGGAAGCCCTTGCACATCATGTCGCCGGCGGCCCAGACGAGGTCGCCGATGCGCTGGAAGCCGAACATCGAGTAGTAGGCGAAAAACGGGATCGTGTTGACGCCGTGCGTGCTGTAGGCGGTACCGGCCGCGATGAACGACGACATTGCGCCGGCCTCCGTGATGCCTTCCTCGAGGATCTGGCCGTCCTCGGCCTCCTTGTAGTAGAGGAGACTCTCGCGATCGACGGGTTCGTAGAGCTGGCCGACGTGCGAGTAAATGCCGACCTTGCGGAACAGGCCCTCCATGCCGAACGTGCGGCCTTCGTCGGGGATGATGGGCACGATCAACTTGCCGACGTTCTTGTCCGACAACAGATCGCTGAGGATCTGGACGTAGACCATCGTGGTCGCGGCCGCGCGGTCCTTGCTGCCGGAGTCGAACTGCTCGAAGATCTTCGCGTTGGGCATGTCGATCGGCTTGAACGACGTGCGGCGCGACGGCACGAATCCGCCGAGCTTCTTGCGTCGCTCGAGCAGGTATTCCATCTCGACGCCGTCGGGCGGGAGCGAGTAGAACGGCGCGTAGGCGACGTCCTCGTCGCCGATGGGGATGCCGAAGCGCGTGCGGAACTCGCGCAACTCGTCCTCGTTGAGTTTCTTCTGTTGGTGCGTGATGTTTTTACCTTCGCCGGCCTCGCCGAGCCCCCAACCCTTGATCGTTTTCGCGAGGATAACGGTGGGCGAGCCACGGTGGTGGACGGCGGCGTGGAACGCTGCGTAGGCCTTGACCGTGTCGTGGCCGCCGCGGCGCAGGCTCTGGATCTGTTCATCGGTGAGGTGCTTGAGCATCTGCTGCAGGCGCGGATCGCCGTTCGCGAAATGCTCGCGGATGTACGCGCCGGAAGAGACCGAGTATTTCTGGTACTGGCCATCGACGATCTCGCCCATGCGCTGCACGAGCGCGCCGTCCTTGT
>CAYUZD010000515.1:0-2045 GCA_964449475.1 uncultured Nitrospirales bacterium | reverse complement strand
CGAGAAATATGTTCGACGCGACGTCGAGGTTTTCCGCGAGATTGAGTTCCTGGTGGATCAGCGCGATGCCCCGCGCGGTCGCGTCGCGCACGCCGCCGAACGACGCGGGTTCGCCGTCGAGCAGGATTTCCCCCGCGTCGGGCGGCTGGATGCCCGCGAGGATCTTCATCAGCGTGCTCTTGCCCGCGCCGTTTTCCCCCACGACGGCGAGCAGTTCGCCGCGCGCGAGCGTCAGCCCGACGCCGTTCAGCGCGCGCACTCCCGGGAACGATTTCGACAGGCCGCGGACCTCGAGCAGGGGCGCGGGCGCAGTCACGCTTACTGGCCGCCGCGGAGCCGCTTGAGCTCGGCCCAGAACGACTCGACGTTGTCCTTGCGCACGACGACGGACGGCACTTCGTAGAACCCGCCGGCCGGGATCACGGATTGGTCGCCGCGCGCCAGCGCCGCGAGGACGCGCACCGAGTCGAAGCCATACAGGTACGGCTGCTGGCTCACCGTGCCCTGCACGTGCCCGTCGATGATCCCCTGCAGCGTGCCGTCTTGTTCGTCGAAGCTGATCAGCTTGATCTGGCCGAGTTTGCCCGCTTCCTTCACCGCCGTCAGGCAGTTCGGGATGTTGTATGCGAACAGTCCGACCATCCCGCTCAGGTCCGCGTGCGCCGCGATCGTGTCTTCGGCGTTCGCTTTCGCCTTGGCGTAGTCGAAGTTGTCGGTCAATGTGCCGAGAATCGTGTAGCCGTTACCCTCGAGCCTCGCGTCCGGCGGATCGAACTGCATCGTGGGCCCGCTGGTCTGTTCCGGCCGGCCCAGCAGTTCGTCGATGACGCCCTGGCGGCGCTGCTGCGAATTGAGCTGTTCGAGCCGGCCGACGAAGATCATCAGCTTCCCGCCGTCCGGCAGCGCTTCCTTCACGAGCACGCCTGCCTGCCGCCCGGCCTTGTAGTTGTCCATGCCGATGAAACAGAGCCGGTTCGAATCCGGCGCGTCGGAGTCCTGCGTGATCACGTTCGTGATGCGCGCAGCCTCGTTGATCATCTGCACCTGGTTGGCCGCGTCGATGGGGCTGATCGCGATGCCGTCGATCCCTCTCGACAACAGCGTCTCGATCATACGCGTCTGGTCCACGAGCCCCTTTGGCGGCATCAGGACCTCAACCTCGACGCCGAATTCCTTGCCGGCGGCATTGGCTCCCGCCTCCGCGATCGTCCAGAACGGATCGATGCCGTTGGTAACATACGCGACGCGGATCGGCTTCTCACCACCCCCGCCCGCCGCGCTCTCGCCCTCCGGCGCACCCCCGCAACCCAACAACGAAACCGCCAACAGCGCCGTCACAACAAAAAGGATCTTTTTCATCCCGCGTCCCTCGCCATCTTCATCTTTATCTTTATCGGAATCGACCCTACGCGACAGTATGCGCGCCGTTCACGCAAATATTCTGGCCGGACACATAGGAACTCTCGTTCGACGCCAGAAATACGACCGTGTCCGCGACTTCCTTCGGCACGCCCCAGCGCTTGCTCGGCAGCCCGGCGAAGTACCCATCCTTGAGTTCCTTTGGATCGTTCTCATGCCGCTCGACCGGGATCCAGCCCGGCGACACGGTGTTGACGGTGATGTTCCACTGCGCGACTTCCGTCGCGAGGCTGCGCGTGAAGCCGCACTGCCCGCCCTTCGCCGCGACGTACGCCGTGAAATTCGGCACACCGCGCTGGAACACTTCGGATCCGATATTGATGATGCGGCCCCACTTCTGCTTCTTCATGTGCGGCAACGTCGCGCGCGCAAGGAGAAACGGACTCTTGATGAAGAAATCCAGCATGGACTGGTAAAACGCCCAGTCGTACAACTCTATCGGTTTCTGCGGCTGATCCGGTGTCGCGTTCACGACGACGATGTCCACCGGTCCGAGATCTTTTTCGATCTGCTTGACCATTGCGTTCACCTGGGCCTCGTCGATCGCGCTTGCGCGGTACAGTTTGCCCGTGTGGCCCGCGGCCTGAAACGCGGCGAACGTCTTCTCCGCGCGCGCCTGGTTGTTC
>CAYUZD010000514.1:0-2046 GCA_964449475.1 uncultured Nitrospirales bacterium | reverse complement strand
CCTCGCACAAATCGCGCGTGATCGAGTCCGCGGCGGAATACGCGTCGAGCGCCATCCCGGCGTGATCGAGCCGGATCGCGAGGCGATCGGCCTCGGCGAATTCCTCGCCCGCCACTTCCGCGGCGCGCCCGTTCGCAAGGCGGTAGGCGATCAGCATCGGTTCGAGATGGTCCTCGGCCTGGGCATAGCCGAACGCGAACGCCATCGCGCGGGGGTTGTCCGCGAACACATGCGGCACGCCCCACTCGTCGCGGTACAGCGTGGCTTCGGTCCAGGGATCGGCAGGCTCGGTGTACCCGGACTGCGCGGACGCGGCCGACGCGCAGCCGAACGCCACCGCCCAGACCAGCCCGATCCGCATCGCCGCCGCTACTCCCCGGTTCGCTCGCCGGGACAGTATCCCACAGGTGCGCGCGACGGGCAATGGAAACGCCCCTCGAATGTCCCAGCCATCAATTCCCTTAGGTCCCAACCGGGTGCCACGTCTAAGCGGGTTTCAGCTTAGACGTGTGCTTCCGGAACCAGACTGCACGCCTAAGCTGAAACCCGCTTAGACGTGGCACCCGTGTGATCGGATCGGCGGGGACGCGGGAGGCTCCTTTTTCACGGTGATCGAGGAATTCGTCTTTCGCGCGTGTGGGCGTGCTAGGATGCGTTCGGGAGTGAGCGGAGGGCGAACACGATGGGATGGCGTGTCGCATGGACGCCCCGCGCGATGCGGCGGCGTGGCTTCAGCCTGATCGAAACGCTCGTGGTCCTCGCGATCATCAGCATCCTGATGCTGATGCTGACGACGGCGCTGGTCAAGGCCGTGCGCATGGCGAAGAGCACGGCGGCCGGCGAGGAGATGCGCCAGGAACGCATCGGCAGCGAGGCCGCGAAAATCCACGAGGGCGAGAAACCGCGGACGCCCGCCGAGACGGTGCAGGAAGCCCGAAAAAAGTTTCGCAAAGTCGGCCAGGGCGGCATGCAGAAGATCACGTCCACCGTGTTGTTCGTCGTGCAGAACGACAATGAGTTTCAGGCGTACTGGAACACGTTGCTCAATCCGTGGAACCCGAACCTGCCGGAATTCACCGACAACGGCTCGCTGATCGCCATCGCGCAGAACGGCACGCGGTACGAACTGCCGCCCGTCGGCACCGAGATCAAGGGCGGCGCGTATCCGGTCACCTGGGAATTCATCTCGACCGAACTGCACGAGACCGGCCGGGGCGACCTCGGCGGCAACGTGATCTACAGCGACGGCCGGCGCGAGTACGTGGCGTATCCGCGGGAATTCCCGATGACGCGGAGCGTCGCGGTGTGGTCGCACGAATTCGTCGAGGCGACGGGAAGCTGAGGAGGGCGGGCCATGCGGACGAAAGATGGACTGAGGCTGACATCGATCGCGTTCGCGTTGACGCTGGCGGCGCCGTTCGCCGCGGCGCAGGACGCGGAGTCGCTCGCGCGGCAGGTGACGATCCGGCGCACGGAGTACGGCGTGCCGCATATCGTCGCCGACAACTACCGCGCGCTCGGGTTCGGGTTCGGCTACGCGCAGGCGGAGGACCACCTGCCCAACCTCATGCGGCTCATCATCGAGGCGCGCGGCGAGTCCGCGCGGCATTTCGGGCCGGGCCGAAACAACGCCAACATCGAGACGGATTTCCGCAGCAAGCAATACCGCTACTACGCGCGGGCGAAAGAAACGTACGACCAGTTGGACGCGGACTGGCGCGCGATGACGGAGGGCTTCGCGGCGGGGCTGAACTACTACATTGCGCGGCACCGCGGAGAGCTCGAGGACTGGGTCCAGCCCGTGACGCATTTCGACGTGACTGCGCACGGCCTCGCGGGCGTGGGCCGGTTCGCGTTCGACCGCAGCGGCATCGTGCGGAAGTTCGTCCGGTCGATGGGCGGGACGGCGCCGGCAGAATCGAGTGACGCGGGGTCGAACCTCTGGGCATTCGACGGCACGCGGACGAAATCGGGCAAGGCGATCCTCGTGGGCAACCCGCACCAGCCGTGGAGCACCGTCGCGACGTATTACGAGGCGCACCTGAC
>CAYUZD010000513.1:0-2048 GCA_964449475.1 uncultured Nitrospirales bacterium | reverse complement strand
GCGCAATACAACGCGAGCGGCTACAAGCTGAAGGCGGACCGCGCGACGGCGTTTCTGCAGTCGCTGATCGACACCGAAAACATCGACTTCATCGAACTGAATCCGCACCGCGACGCATCGGGTGCATTCGACGACCGCGTTGACGCGTTCGGGCGGTATCTCGGCTTCGTCTACGGCGGCGGGATGTGCTTCAACGCCGCGATGGTCGAGAACGGCCACGCCGACGTGTATCTGTACGAAGACGGCGAGTTTCACGTGCCTGAGATGGAGCTGAAGGACTATTTCTCCTACGCGGGGCCGAACGCGGCCAGCATCGAGACCACCACGGACTTTCTCGGCGATTACGACGTGACCGCGGGCATGTTCGAGGTGCTCACCGCAGCCGCGTACGCCGCACGCGGGTACGTGTGGTCAATCGACCAGCGAGACGCGGTTACATTCCGCCGCCCTGTCCGCCCCGATCGCGTCGTGTTCTTCGACCGCGTGCGCCACGCGCTGGCGCTGGGATCCGACGCCGGCACGATCGCGAACGGAATCGTCGTCAAGGGCAATCCCGAGCTGCCGCTGGTGGACAAGCTGTACACCAACAGCGCCAGCGCGGACGAATTTGGATTCCAGTTAAGGTTTATCGAGTACTTCTCGATCAACAGCATCGAGGACGCGGACAAACTTGCGGCGGGATTGTTGGACGACCTCGCGTATCCGACGCCGGCCGGCGACATTGCGTTTCTGCACGGCAACGCGGACGTGAGCGTGGGCGACATCCTGGAGTTTCGCGGCGAGGAGCTCCGTCGGCTCGATCGGGAAGTCGCGGGCGAGTGGAACGGCGCGTTCGAGGGACGACTGGTGGGTCGCGTAGCGTCGGTCACGCACGAGTTTCGCGGCGTGTGGGTGGTAACGACCGCCTCGCTGACATCGCCGCTGCGTTCGGTCGAGGATCCACTCGCGTTTATCGTGCGCAGCCAGCCCGCCGCGAAGTCGCTGTTCCAGTTCCGGCTGGACGACGCCGCCGTCGGTACCGACCTCGGCTATCACTTGGACTAAGGAGCCGGATGTGGATTGCACACGGAACCGTTCGCGTGGGTGTCGTTGGCACGGCACCAGCCGTCAAATCGTCGCAGATCCAGAACAAACTGGGCCAACGTCGCGGAGCGACGAATTGATAGTAGCCCGCCGCTTCAGCGGCGGGTAGAGGGGCCAAAACCGGTGAGTCCCGTAGGGACGACTGAAGCCACGAGTATTGTCGCGTACACGAATGAGAATTAGGAGAGACCTATGGCGATCAAAGGACTTTCGTACTCGAAGACGAACTGGGCGTTCGAGGAGCGCCCGGTCGCGTCGTCGAAACTGAATCTGTGGGACGACCGGATCGAGGCCGCGCTTGAACTGCTGGAGTTCCTCCTCGGTCAGGCGTGGGGCGGCGGCAGCGGCGTCTTGCGCAAGGCGACCACGGACGATCTCGCGGTGAAGGCGACGAGTCCGGTGGGACTGAGCGTCGAGGTGCGCGCGGGATACGCGATCATCAACCACTATCCGTACAAACTCGCGGCGACGACGCAAACCGTGCCCATCGCGCCGCCCGTGACGAATCCGCGGCGTGACCTTGTGCAAGCGCGCTTGGGCACGTGGGACATCAGCGTCAAGCAGGGTACCGAGGCCGCGTCGCCCACGGCCCCGCCGCCCGACACCGACGCCATCGCGCTCGCGCAGCTTCATCTCACGACGGCGATGACGAGCATCAAGGACACCAACGACGGAACGAACGGATACATCATCGATGCCCGCACGTTCCTCTAGTTCGGGTGCCACGCTTAAGCGGGTTTTGCTTAAGCGCGTCTCTACGCCGGTCATCGCGAGGAGCAGGGGATCCCATATCTGTCATTGCGAGGAGCGGGGTATGCGACGAAGCAATCTCATCAACCGAAGACCTCACTTTGGAGAACCAGTACCATGAACAAGCAATTCGCCGGACACCGAAACGACGTCCGCCTGTTGACCGTGCTCGACGGCGAACCCGTGTCGAACTTCAAGCTGCGCGAGTTCGAGAA
>CAYUZD010000512.1:0-2053 GCA_964449475.1 uncultured Nitrospirales bacterium | reverse complement strand
TGTCGCCGTCCTCAGCTACGTCGCGCTCGTCGGCGCGCGGATCATCTCGTACACCAACGGCTACTTCGGGACTGGCGCCGGCGACCTCGCGTTGATGGAATCAATCGCCAGGGGGGATCGAACTGTAGCCCGCCTCATGCTCGTCATCGGCGTCAAACCGGATACGGTCCAGCCCGCTACGGGGCATTCGCCGCTTTCGGGTGCCGCGTACCAAGGTGACATTTGGGCCGTGCGCAAACTACTCGAGGCCGGTGCAGATCCAAACGGCGTCGGCCAGGTTTTGGACAATTTCAGCGACCCTTACGTCGTTCCCTCATGGGCTGACAACACCGGTTATCCGCCGCCGCACGTTTACCTGTTGGATCGTCCTCTGTGCATGGCGGCGCGCGCGGGCAATCATGAAACGGCCGCCCTGCTGCGCGAGCATGGCGCGCGATACGAATTCGTGGATGCGCTGTTCCTCGCGGACGAGCCGTTCGTGCGAGAAGCGCTCGAGAAGGACGGTGAATTGGCGGAGACGCTCAATCGCGTCGGCCCAAGAATGCTCAACTTGGCAATCGACGAGGACAACGTTCCGGCCGCGAAACTCATGATCGATCTCGGCGTCGATCCGGCACGAAAACCCGAGTATGGACCCAGTCCGCTGGAGACCGCGCAACTACGTCAACGGCCGGAGCTGGTCGCGCTCTTCGAGGGCTACCAGGACCGAGTCCCGGCCCGGGAATGAGTGGACCCCGCGTCGCGATAACTTCAGGTCATGCGGCCGGCCAACTCGAAGCGATTCGCCGGGTGTGGGCTTGTGGTAACGTGCCGGTGCCATTGAATCCCCGCTGGCCCGACGAGCTTAAAGCGGCGGCTGTCGGACTCTCGGCAGCGCGCGAGAGCGATGGACGAGATGACCGCGAGCCGTCCTCCGCGCACTCCGATTTTTCGATTCTTACCCGTGACGATGCGGCGATTGCGATCGTAATCTTCACGTCGGGCAGCTCGGCCGCGCCCAAGGCCGCCGCCTTGTCGTATCGGAATCTGAACCGCGCAGCCCTGGCCGCAAACCGTGCCATTCCGCTCGGTTCGGGTGACCGCTGGCTGCTGTCGCTGCCGCTGTACCACGTGGGCGGCATCGGCGTCATTATGCGATGCGCGCAGGCGGGCGCGGAGATCGCGGTGCCGGATTCGGGTGAACCGCTTGTGGAATCGATCCTGAAACACGAACCCACCCACGTCTCACTCGTCGCGACGCAGCTTTATCGCCTGCTGCGGGACCGGGCCGCGTCTGCCGCGCTCGCGCGGTGCAAGGCCGTCGTGATGGGCGGCGGACCGACGCCGGAGTCGCTCGTGCGCGAAGCGGTGGCGCGAGGAATTCCGCTCGTGATGAGTTACGGTTTGACGGAGACCACCGCGATGATTTGCTGCACGCGCCCGGGCGATCCACTGGAGCGGTTGTTATCGTCGGGAAAGCCGCTCGTGGATGGCGCGGTGTCGATCTCCGCCGAAGGCGAGATCCTCGTGCGCAGCGACCAGTTGTTCCTGGGCTACTTGCAACCGGACGGGTCGGTGCGCCGGCCGCTCACGAACGACGGCTGGTTTCGCACGGGCGACCTCGGCCGATTCGACGACGCGGGCTACCTCCACGTCACAGGCCGCAAGGACAACATGTTCATCAGCGGCGGCGAGAATATTCACCCCGAAGAAGTCGAACTCGCGCTGCGCAATCTCGACGGCGTCGAGGAGGCCGTCGTCGTCGCGGTTGACGACGCCGAATGGGGGAGACGCCCTGTCGCGTTTGTGCGCACGGCCGAAGGCCGGCCACTCGACCCCGCCGCGTTGGAACACGCACTTCGCGCGTCGCTACCGGGCTACAAGGTTCCCCGTACGTACCATTCCTGGCCCGAGGATATCGTTCAGCCCGGCCTCAAGCCCGCCCGCCGCGATTTCGAGAAACGAGCAGAGAAACTGGCCACGGATGAACACAGATAGACACCGATGTCCGCACGAAGTCGATGCGGCGCCTATTCAGTGTCCACTTGTGGTTGAATGACAAAAGCACCAGGAG
>CAYUZD010000511.1:0-2055 GCA_964449475.1 uncultured Nitrospirales bacterium | reverse complement strand
GTGAACGACGTCGTGCTCACCGCGCTCGGCGGCGGCGTCAGGCGCTATCTCGAGCGCCACGGCGTGACCGTGGGCAAACGAAACCTGCGCGTCATGGTGCCGGTCAGTGTGCGACAGGAGCACGAGCGCGGGTCGCTCGGCAACAAGGTGTCGCTGCTGCCGGTGGACGTCCAGTTGGGCGCGAAGGACCCCCTCAAGCGGCTCGAGGCGGTCACGGAACGCACCAACGTGCTTAAGCGCGTGAAGCTGGCGGACCTGTTCAGCATCTTCACGCAGAGTTTGCAGGGCACGCCCGCGCTGGTCCAGGCGCTGATGGGCCAGGCGCTCGTGTCGCCCGCGTCGCAGCGCGTGCTCAATTCGACGATGCAGACGCCCGGCATGCACATGGTGTGCACGAACGTGCCGGGACCGCAGATCCCGCTGTACTGCTGCGGCGCGCGCATCCTCGTGCACTACCCGCTGCTGCCCGTTGCGCCCGGCATGGGGCTCAATATGGGCGTGTTCAGTTACAACCAACGCTTGCACTTCGGTTACATCGCGGACACCAACGCCGCGCCCGATGTCGAGTTCTTCGCGCAATGCGTGGACGAGGGCTTCGCGGAATTGCGCGAGGCCGCCGGCGTCCAGCCGCTTGAACCGTTCGTGTTGGGGGCCACCACGAAGCCCACCGCGAGCGCGAACGGATCGCGCGCGAAGCGGTCGCGCAACGGGAACAACGGGAAAGCCGCCGCGAAGGCGGAACAGCAGGAACCGGCCTCGCAGACCGGCGCGTAATCGACTACCGCCCGCCGAAATCGTCCATCGAGTGCGTCATGATGAGCAGGTCGTGCGTCTCCCCGTCCGCGTTCATCAGCCAGTGGCTTAGGATCGCCTCGGACTGAAAGCTGAGTTCCTCGAAGAGATTGCGGACGCGGGCCTGATCGCCGGGGATTTGACAGAATACGCGATCGAGTTTCATCTCGCGCGCGATGTGGAACAACTCCGCGATGAGCCGCTTCGCGATGCGCTCGCCGCGCATCTCGCGATCGACCAGCACGCGAATCTCGCCCATGTGGCTTGTCCACAGCATCTCGTCGTGGTGCAGGCTGCCGTAGCCCACCACGCGGTGATCCACCACGGCGAGCACCGTGACAGTCCGGCCCCGGTGGAGGTTCGCGATCCACTCTTCGATCGCCGCCGGGTTCGTGACGTCGGTGCGGAGAAACGCACGGTCCCGTTCCGACTGCCGCCGCGCGAGGTCGAGAATCGCGGCCTTGTCCTCCGCGTTCATTAATCGAAACGTCACGCTCCGGTTACCGCTCGTGTCCGTCCACGGGAACGCGCGCTTAACGATGATGGGGGCGTACTGCGCCATGTGGGGCCTCCGGAAACCCGTCTGGGCCGGCCAGTATACCCTGCGCTCCGGGAGTGCTCCACTCTCCCGTCGCGCCGCGCGCTCCAGTCGAACCCGTGTCCACTGTTGGTGTCAAAGGGTATGGAGACCCCGGCGTCCGGCGGGGATAAACACCGGTAGGAGTGGGTGCGCCTTGGCGTCGCGCCGAC
Organism: uncultured Nitrospirales bacterium; assembly: GCA_964449475.1. Taxonomy (GTDB): domain Bacteria; phylum Hydrogenedentota; class Hydrogenedentia; order Hydrogenedentales; genus VFKU01. The sequence goes on along the minus strand of CAYUZD010000511.1, from coordinate 513 downwards.
CGGCCGGGAAAGGATGGACCCAATGAAGTCGCTACACGTCGTCACGGTAACCGCGGTCCTGTGCGTTTCGTCGGTGAATTGCCGGGCGGAACCGTCCGCTCCGCCGAATGTGGAACTCGCACTCCATGCGGAGAAGGAAGTCTTTTCCGCGGACGAGCCGCCGCGATTCACGTTCTACCTCAAGAATGCAGGTACCGAGCCCGTCTCGCTGGTGCGTCCCGGCGACGGCAGCGACGTCGGCTGGCGAACGCCGATTCTCACGTGGTCGGTCGTGAAATTGGAAGACCCGACCGCGAGGCCGCGCATGCTGGGTCGCTGCGGCAACATCAACCCGCTCGAACGAGGCGAAGTCTTCACACTAGATCCAGGCGAGTCAAAGTCGTTCGACGGCTACGTGTACGACATTCCGTTCGATCCCGCGCCGGGGACGTACGAAGTCGCGTTGACATATACGAACGATCCCAAAATGAAATGGGGCGGCGTGCCGCTCGGCATGCATTCGTGGACGGAGCA
>CAYUZD010000510.1:0-2055 GCA_964449475.1 uncultured Nitrospirales bacterium | reverse complement strand
CCGGAGGGGTTGCTGCCGAAGTCGGGCTCGGTCAATCCGAAACAGCCTACCGCCTCCATCCGGCCGAGCGGATCGAGCCATTGCGCCTTCTGCGCGTCCGATCCGAAATCGCGAATGCAGCCGATGACGAGCGAACCCTGCACGCTCAGCACGCTGCGCAGCGCGCTCGATCCGCGCTCCATCTCGCGGCAAACGAGGCCGTAGGTGACCGGGTCGAGCTCGCCCGCAGCGAGCATTTCGAGCACGCCCAGCGCGCCGACCTTGTCGTAGATTCCGGGCGGCAACTGCTCGACCTGGTGGTACTTGTTGATCTCCGGCATCACCTCGTCGTCGACGAACCGCCGGCACGTCTCGATAATCGCCTTTTGCTCCTCGGTCCACTCGTCGTCCAGCTCGTAGAGGTCCTGCTGGTACAACGCGTTGTCCTTCATCGCTGTTGCAGTGGCCATGTGCGTCCTCCGCGCGCCGCGCGTGACAGTTTGTAATCGGATCCCCGTATCGTATCACTCGGTGCGCGGGGCGCGCACTACCCGATCGTCAGCCGCACCGGGGCCAGCCCGAACCGCAGGTCGTGTTGCTGCGCGAGCCAGGCGTTTTGCGCCCAGCGGTAGCGGCCGAGCCAGCCGCCGAGGTGTTTGGCGAGCGCCATGAGAACGGGCGCGGCGGGGGAGTTGATGCCGCGCGTGTCGCGGTGTTGCAGCGTTTGTGAGCGAATAATTTCGGGTTCGCGTTCGGCTTGCACGATGCGCGCGGCGGCGTCCAGCGTTTCGGCGGTCGCACCATTGCGCAGCGTGGGTACGAGGTGGTTTGCCGCGACGATGGCGTCGCGTAGCGCCAGATTGATGCCCTGTGCGCGGATTGGCGACATCGGGTGCGCGGCGTCGCCGAGTAGCAGCAGGCCCGGCCGGTGCCAGCGTTCGCACCGGCCCACCAGCACGTTCAGCCGGACCGGGCCCTCGATGTCGCGCTGGACCGAGCGGAAGTGCGGCTTGAGCCAGTCCGGGCACGGCGCGGCGAGGATTTCCGGCCAGTCACCGTCAAGCTCCGCGGCTTTGACGCCCTTCGGCACCATCAGCGCGTATTGCAGCCGCCCGTCCCACGACGTGTAGCACGCGGCCATCGCGCGGCGCGACGGCATGAGCAGCATCGAGCACCGCTCGCGCATCCGGTCGGGCGCGGGCAGTTTGAACCAGAGCACGTCGTAATGCTCGCGCAGTTGATTGAGGTCGAGGCCCGCGCGCGTGCGCAGGAGCGATCCGCGGCCGTCGCAACCGATTACGAGGTCCGCCGGAAGCGTCTCTTCGGAGTCGCCGCGCCGCACGCGCACGCCCACGACGCGATCATCCTCGACGATAAAGTCGCGCGCCTCCGTGCCGTCCCTGAACTCGAAGCTCGAGCACCGCTTCGCGCTCGACACGACCGCATCGAGGAAGGCCGCCTGCGGGATGATGCGCATCGCGCGATCGCCGAGCTCATCGAGCGGCTCGGGCACGGACATGATCATGCGGCCGTCGATATAGAGGTCCCATGACTCGAGTTTTCGCGTGGGCAGTTCGTCCATCAGCCCGCCGAGGCCCATCTCGAACAACGCATCGACCCCGGACGGCATCAGGCCTTCGCCGCGGAACACCCGGTCGAAATCGGGCTCGCGTTCGACCAGCGTGACGCCGATGCCGCGCCGCGCGAGCAGCAGCGACACCGCCGCGCCTGCCGGCCCACCGCCCACGACGACCACCTGTTTCGCGCTCATCGTCCCTCCTCCGGCCTCGCGTCCACGAGCGCGTCGCGCTGCAATCGCAGCGTCTTGTTCATCGGCACGCCCTTGCGCCGCAGGTACGCGAGCGCGCCCTGCAGCGAGTACGCGCCCTCGAGTTTGCCGTCGTCCAGCATGATCTGCCAGTCGAGGATGTCCGCCTGCGGCACGTCGCGCCGGAGCTGAAAGTCGCCGGACTGCGAGTGCGGCGTGTTCGCCATCGACACGTTGAACACGCCGTCGCGGAAGTTGTGGACGTAGCCCCAGACGAATTCCTTCACGCCGCCGTCCGTCTCGAACGG
>CAYUZD010000509.1:0-2056 GCA_964449475.1 uncultured Nitrospirales bacterium | reverse complement strand
CAACCGTTCCCGACGAAGCCGCCCGCGTTTGAGCGGCAGGGCGTCTCCGAGGACGACCTGATCGACTTTACGCCGGAACTGCGCGAGGAAGCATTGAAGATCGCGGAGCAGTACGTCCTCGGGCCGATCTTCTCGCCGAACATCGTGCAGGGCGAGAACGGTAAGAAGGGGTTACTCCAGTTGCCGGGCGCGGCCGGTGGTGCGAACTGGCCAGGCGCGGCGGTCGATCCCGAGTCCGGGATGCTGTATGTGCAGTCGCTCATGTCGCCGACGAACATGAGCCTGACGCAGCCGGACCAAAGCCGATCGGACCTGCGTTACATGATAGCGCTCGGTGAGATGGATGGGCCGATGGGGCCGCAAGGGCTGCCGCTGTTGAAGCCGCCCTACCGCCGCATGACGGCGATCGACCTTAACAAGGGCGACATCGCTTGGCAGATTCCGTTCGGCGACGGCCCGCGGAATCACCCAGCGATCAAGCACCTCAACCTCGGGCCGCTCGGGCAAATGTTCCCGGACGGAGTGCTGGCCGAGGGCGGGATCCTGGTGACCAAGACGCTATTAGTCACGATCATCGCCGACGTGGACGAATCGAAGCAACCGCGCACGGCAAACGGATCGTTCTTGCAGGCCTACGACAAGAAGACCGGCGCACTCATCGCGAGTGTGAAAGTCGATCGCCACCTGCACAGTTCGCCGATGGCGTGCAGCGTCGACGGCAAGCAATACATCCTCGTCGCCGGCGGAGGCGTCACTGAGCCGTCGGAGCTGATCGCGTTCGCGCTGCCCGAGTCGCCCTGAGAGCGGTCAATTGGTCCTATGGGTCGTATAGGACCTATACCCGCGCGACCGGCGGCTCGATGAACTTCGAGAGACTTTCGATGAGGTCGCGATCGGGCTTCCGCATGGGCGCCGATTCGGTATAAAGCGCCCAGGTTCGATCGGCGTCCGCGGCATCGCGCGGCGCGATCCGGATCTTCTCCGCCGGTACCCCGCGCTCGACGAGTTCGTCCCCGGCTTCGCGCGTGGGCACCTGGACCGCCTCGAGCTGCTGGTAGAACCACGCGATACCCGTCCAGAGCATGTGCTCGATGTAGCCGTCCTCCGTGAGCTGCTTCGCGTACTGCGGATACGCCGTGTGGTACGCGCCCGTGATCGGCAGGTGCAGAATCCGCGCGATGGCGAGTCCGGCAAGGCCCATCGCGCCCGGCGTCGCGGCGTGGATGTGCGTGTAGCCCTCGTCGTAGCAGTGCTTGAGCAGTTTCAGGAACGGAGGGACGCACACGGCGAACTCGGGATAATCCGGCAGCGCGTACGACGCGAGCGCGGACACGCGGTGCACGCCCGGGCGGAACGGCCGCTCGCCCGCGCCGCAGGTGACGACGGTGAGGTCACGGCCGTCGCGCTGAGCAACGTCGAGTTCCTCGCGAAGCGCCAGCGCGACACTGCCGGTGTCCTCGTCGAACGTGTCGGTGAACAGCGCGACGCGTGGCGGACGCGTGGCGGGATCGGTCGCGTCCGCGCCAGCGAAGTGGCGCCAAACGTCCGCGCTCCATGCGCGCTCTTTCGCGAACAACGAGTAGCTGATGAAGTACAGCGCGATGAGGGTGTACAGCGCGGCGGAGGATCCGGCGGAATGAAACAAGTCGAACAGGCGCGCGTGGCGCAGCCGTTCGAGCGTGTTGCGGCCGATGTGCGCGAGCAGGCGGTTGGACACTTCGCTCACGAATTCAGCCCAGATTTGGTCGAAATCGGCCGTGCTCCCCGTGCCTTTGTTCATGATCGCGACCAGTTGCGGGTCGGACTGGATGAGTTTTTCGGCCTCGACTCGCGCCATGTCGAACAGCGACGAATTCGCCGAGATCGGCGCGGGACTGCGGAACCGCCGCGTGAGCATGAGCTGGACGCGCGCAATCCAGGGGTCCGCGCCGTTCGAGTCGGCCTTCAGCGCGCGGTCGAGGAACCGCAACAGCACGTCATTGTGGCGGTAGCGGTCGAGGCCGAACTTGCTGTTGTAGAACTGGTAGCCGATGCCGTAGACGTTTCGCGCGAACAT
>CAYUZD010000508.1:0-2066 GCA_964449475.1 uncultured Nitrospirales bacterium | reverse complement strand
CCCGCGCGCGTCGTCAGGTACGTGAACGCGTTCAGGAACGACAACTCGTCGCGCAGCGCGTCCGCCAGGTAATACAGCATGTCAGGCCGGTCCGTTCGCCGCGCCCAGCGCGCCCGCGTACCGCTCGCGAAGGTGTTCGATCACCTTCTCCATCCGCATGCCCCGCGACCCTTTCACCAGCAGGCAGTCGCCCGGCCGCGCCGCGGCCGCAATCGCGTCTGCGAGCGCCTCGTGCGCGTCAATCACGTCCACGTGCGGCACGCCGGCCGATTTCGCCCCATCCGCCGTTGATCGCGCGAACGCCCCGCGCACAAACAAATGGGTCACGCCCGCCTTCGCTACGTGCCGCCCGATTTCCGCGTGATAGTCCGCCGAGTCCCCGCCCAACTCGAGCATGTCGCCCAGCGCCGCCATCCGCGCGCCGGTCACCGGCCGCTCGCCCAGCGCGTCCAGCGACGCGCGCATCGACACCGGGTTCGCGTTGTAACTGTCGTCCAACACCGTCAGCGGGCCCACCGTGAACACGCGGAACCGCCGCGCGTTCCGGCACGCCTCGCGCAGCGCCGGTTCAAATTCCTTCACGCCATGCTGCAACCCCATCGCGACCGCCAGCGCGACGTTGATCGCGTGCGCACGCACCGTCAGCGGCAATTTCAATGTCCCGACCGGGTCGAGCGTCAACAGCATGTCGCCGTCCGTGGCGAACGTGCATTCACGGATCGACACGTCCCCCTCGCGCCCGACGTACACCTTGCGCGCGCGGCACCGGTCCCCCACGCGCCGGCATCGCGCATCGTCCGTATTCACATAAAAAATGTCGGCCGGTCCCAGCGCCGCCGCGATCTCGCCCTTCGCCGATTCCACGTCGTCCAGCGAACCGAACCCCTCCAGGTGCGCCTCGCCGATCATCGTGATCGTCGATTCCGTCGGACGCGCCATCCGGCACAGCCCCGCGATCTCGCCCTTGTGGTTCGCCCCCATCTCGATGATCACCGCCTGGGTCGCGGGATCGATGTTCAGCAGCGACCTCGGCACGCCGATGTCGTTATTCAGGTTGCCTTCCGTCTTCGCCGTTCGCAGTTTCGTTCCGAGCACCGCCGCGGCGAGGTCCTTCGTCGTCGTCTTCCCGCACGAACCCGTGATCGCGATCAGCGGGCCCGAGAACGTCGCACGATGTCTCGACGCGAACTGCTGCAAGGCCGCCAGTGGGTCTTTCACGATGAGGCAGGGGCCGCCCGGGATCGCGCGCGTCGTCACCGCCGCCACCGCCCCCTTCGCGAATGCGTCCGCGACGAACGCGTTGCCGTCGAAGTTCTCGCCCGATAATGCGAAGAACACCTCGCCCGGCTTGATCGTGCGGGTGTCGGTCGAGACCGCCGTGAACGCCGCGTCCTTCTCGGGGCGCGCCGCCCCCACGAACCCCGCCAAATCCGACAGCGCGTACCGCCATCCACTCATGCGCGAATCGCTTCCAGCAGGTCGCGCGCAATTTCGCGGTCGTCGAAGTGTTGTTTCTCGGTCCCGATGATCTGGTAGTCCTCGTGGCCCTTCCCCGCCAGCATCACGAGGTCTCCCGGCTGTGCCATCTCAATCGCGCGCTGGATCGCCTCGCGACGGTCCTGGATCACCACGTAGTCCTCGCCGCGTTTTTTCCCCGCCTGGCGCAGGCCCACCTCCACATCCTCCAAAATCCGCTCCGGAGCTTCCGTCCGCGGGTTGTCCGACGTCAGCACGCTGAATTCCGCCAGTTCCGCCGCCGCGACTCCCATTTTCGGCCGTTTCCCGCGGTCTCGGTCGCCGCCGCATCCGAACACGCATATCACCCGCCCGCGGCAAATTTCGCGCGCCGCCTGCAGCACATTGCGCAATCCGTCCTCGGTGTGCGCGTAATCCACGATCACTTGGAAATCCTGACCGCAGTCGATGTGCTCGAATCGCCCCGGCACCGACGCCAACGACTCCACGCCCTGTGCCACCTTCTCCAGCGGCACGCCCAACCCGCCGCACGTCGCGATCGCCGCCAGCACGTTGTACACGTTGTGCGTCCCCAGCAGGTGCGACCGCAC
>CAYUZD010000507.1:0-2068 GCA_964449475.1 uncultured Nitrospirales bacterium | reverse complement strand
ACGTCGTCCACTTCGACGAACGCGGCGCGGCGTTTCACGCCCTCGGCATCGCGAAAGCCACCATGAAGCCCGCCGCGTTCATCTGCACCTCCGGCACGGCCGCCGCAAACGCGCTACCCGCCGCGGTCGAGGCGTCGTACTCCGGCATCCCGCTCGTGTTGATCACGGCCGACCGCCCAGAGCGATTGCAGGGCTCCGGCGCGAACCAAACCATCAACCAGCACGGCCTCTACCGCGAATTCGTCCGGCACGAGTCGAATTTCGCCGTCGATCCCGCCGAATTTGATCCGGTCACCGTTCTCACCGAGATCGATCGCGCCATGGCCGACGCGACCGCGCTCTGGCCGGGTCCGATTCACCTCAACTGCCAGATGGACGAACCGCTCGCGCCGGAAGCCGCTTCGGGTGGACCTCCGGACTGGTCGGCGAAACTCGAATCTGTTGCAGACTGGATGAATCGAACCGGCGTGTTCCTGTCCGATACTCCCGCCCATCCCCTGATCCCCGCCGGTGAACTCGACCGTCTCGTAAACGCGACCGCGGGGACGGCGAGGGGCGTGGTCGTCGTTGGACAACTCCCGCCGACATCCGAACGCGCGAGCGCACGCGAGTTGATTACGATCCTCGATTGGCCGTGCATCGCCGACATCACGTCCGGGATCGCGTTTGGCCTTGACCTGAGTCCCGCGTTTGCCAAACACCGGATGGCGGAATTCCTGGACACTGCCGACGTGCTCTTGCACATTGGCGGATCGGTAACGTCACGCAGGATGTTGGACGCGGTCGCTGCGTTCGCCTCGAATAAGGGCCACGCGCGCGAGTACATTCGCGTTTCGCCGTCGCCGGACGCGCTCGACCCGCACCGTGCGGTCACGCAGCGCATTCACACCGATGTCGCGACGCTGACCCGTGAACTCGCGTCGTCGCTGGGGCCGCACGTGCGACCGACGAAGGATTTCGCCAAGACCCTCTGGGACCTTCCTGCGGATGTCCTCGAACGTCAACAGGCGGCCCTGGGCGCGCTCCTTGCCGCCGAATTTGCCGATGACCGGCCTGTGTCGGAACCTGCCGCCGCCTGCCTGTGCAGCCGCGCGCGGCTCGACGGCGAGATACTCTTCCTCGGAAATAGCATGCCCATCCGCGACGTCGACACGTACTTCGGCGGCACCTTTCGCAGTCCCGCGGTGCTCGCCAATCGAGGCGCGAGCGGCATCGACGGAAACATTGCGACAGCCGCGGGCGCGGCCCGGGCGACCCGCAATGGCGTCACGGCATTGATCGGCGACCTCGCGACTCTGCACGACATGAATTCACTCGCGCTGTTGCGGGATCTCGACACGCCATTCGCGCTGGTCATCCTCAACAACGACGGCGGCGGCATCTTCCACTTCTTGCCCATCGCGCGGCACACACAGCACTTCGAGGAGTTGTTCGGCACGCCGCACGGCCTCGAGTTTGAGTCCGCCGCGAGGATGTTCGGCCTGCCGTATCACCGTCCAAAGACCAACGCGGAGTTTCGCCGGGCGCGCAACGCTGCCCTCGAACGCAATGGCGCGACAATCATCGAAGTCCGCACCGATCGTGCCGAAAACCTCCGTCTCCACCGCGAACTGGACGCGAAGATCCGCGCCGTGCTCGACAAGGCCTGACCCGCGCCGACATACTCACTCACTTTGGAGAGACTCATGAAGACTGTCAACGTCGAGACCCGCGACAACATCGCGATCATCGAACTCAACCGCCCCAAGGCCCACGCGCTGAACAAGCGCCTCGTGACCGATCTGCAGCAGACCATCGTCGCGCTCGGCGAGTCGGACACGATCGAGGGCGCGATCCTCACCGCGAAAGGCAACATTTTCTGCGCGGGGCTGGATCTGATCGAGCTGTACGGCTACGACGAAGCGGAAATGGACGCGTTCTGGGCGGAATTCGGCCGCATGGTGCGTGACCTTGTCCGGTTCCCGAAGCCCCTCGTGGGCGCGATCAATGGTCACGCGCCGGCCGGCGGCTGCGTCCTCGCGATGTGCTGCGACTACCGGTTCATGGCCGAGGGCCAGGGCCGCATCGG
>CAYUZD010000506.1:0-2069 GCA_964449475.1 uncultured Nitrospirales bacterium | reverse complement strand
CGCTCCGCGAGCGCCCCCGCGATCAGCGCCGGCGTGATGATCGCGAATTTCCCCTGGAACATCGCGAGCACGTATTCCGGAATCCCGCCGTTCACCATCGTGTCGATGCCCATCAGCAACACGTAGTCCGGGTTCCAGCCGATCAGCCCGCCCATTACGCCCTCGCCGAACGTCAGTGAGAATCCCACCACCGTCCACAGCACGCCGATCACGGCCATCGCCACGAACGAATGCATCATCGTGCCCAGCACGTTCTTCGTCCGCACCAGCCCGCCGTAGAACATCGCCAGACCCGGCACCATCAGCAACACCAGCGCCGTCGACGTCAGCATCCACGCCGTCGTGCCCGTGTCGATCTCGTCCCCGCCCTGGCCTGTCGCCCAGGTCGCGGCCAGCAGCGCCGCCCACACCCCCACCGCCAGACACACTTTCCCCTTACCCATTTCCCGCCTCCCTCTCCGCGCCATGCGCGGTCACCGTCCAAAGGGCCACGAAGGCCGCAAGCCCGAAAGACTAGAGCACTCGCCCCCACCAGCGCCACAGAAAAGTTGCGCACCCCGGATTGGGTTCATGCTTGCCCGGCCGCCAGCACCGGATTGTCAGAACCGAAGAGTCGGGTGGTCCCGTACATACCTTTGAGCTTTCCCAATCATGCTGGGCGATCGTTGTGTCCGAGATCCTTTTCAGGCGCGATGATGTCGCGGATGCGTTGCTTTAGTTCCTTGGCGTCGGGGAATCGGCCTTCGGTTTTTCGTGACCAGGCGAGTTGTCCGTCGGCGTGGACTTCGAATATGCCGCCGGTGCCGGGGATGAGGGCAACTTCGCCGAGTTCCTGTTCGAAGGTGGTCAGGAGTTCCTGGGCGAGCCAGGCGGCTCGGAGCAGCCATCGGCACTGGGTGCAGTACCGGATTTCGATTCGGGGCTTGGGCATGGGGGACCTCGTTGAGATGGGGTGAGTTTACCTCGACGGACTCACAGGCGGGGACGCCTGTGCCACCTGTGGGGAATCGGGATGTTGGGCGAGAGGCGGGTCTTCGAACGGGGGCGCACGGGCGGGCCGCCCGTGCCACGGGATGGGCTGGACAACGGCGGTGCGCGTTGGTAATAGTAGGCGGCTGACTGTTTGTCACTTTTCCCGGCCGATTCCGGCCGCGGTGTGAATTGAGAGGTCCTTCCGTTGAGTGCCGATCCCCATCATCCCGTCATCGAGGTACGCGATCTGGGCCGCGCGTACAAAAGCAAGGTCGCGCTGGAGGGGGTGTCGCTGTCGGTGCCGAAGGGGTGCGTGTTCGGACTGCTTGGCGAGAGCGGTGCGGGCAAGACGACGCTGATCCGGCATTTGATCGGGCTGCTGCGTCCGCAGCGAGGGACGGTGCACGTGCTCGGAAAGGATCCGGTGCGCGACCCCGAGGGGACGCTGGGGCGGATCGGGTACCTGAGCGAGGATCGCGACCTGCCGGGGTGGATGCGCGTCGACGAACTGATTCGATACACGCGCGGGCTGTACCCGCATTGGGACGACGCGTTCGCGAACGATTTGCGTGAGCGGTTTGACCTGAACCCGGCGCAGCGCGTGAAGACGCTGTCGAAGGGTCAGAAGGCAAAAGCGGGGCTCGTGTGTGCGCTGGCGCACCGGCCGGAGCTGCTGATTCTGGACGAACCGTCGTCGGGGCTCGACCCGGTCGTGCGGCGGCACATGTTGAGCGCCGTGATGCGCAACGTGGCGGATGAGGGCCGGACGATCCTGTTCTCGTCGCACCTGCTAGACGAGGTCGAGAAGGTGTCGGACTACGTCGCGATCATTCATCGCGGGAAACTCGTGATGTGCGACGCGCTGAAGACGATTCTGGACGCGCACCGTCACCTGCATGTGGAATATCCGAAACCGCTCGCGGCGGCGCCCAAGCTCGAGGGCGCGCTGCATTGCGACGGACAGGGCGCGGCGTGGCGCGTGCTGTGCGACGGGCACGCGGACGCGGTGCGGCGGCAGGTGGCGGCGGCGGGCGCGCGCGTGGTGCAGGAGACGCAGCCGACGCTCGAGGACATTTTCGTGGCGCGCGTGGGGTACT
>CAYUZD010000505.1:0-2083 GCA_964449475.1 uncultured Nitrospirales bacterium | reverse complement strand
GACGTGCTCGCGCTCGCGCCCGGCCAGGGCCACCGAAACACCGCGCTCGATCGCCAGGGCCGAATCCAGGCCGTCTTCACGCTCCACCGCTGGGAGGACGAGCATTGGATGCTCATCGAGCGCGCGCAATGGCCGCACCTCCGCGAACACCTCGACGCTCACCTGTTCATCGAGGACGTACAGTTCCAGGAAACCGGCGACGAGCTCGATCAGATCGTCATCCAGGGGCCCAACACGCTGCCGTTTCTCGCGCGACTCCTCGGTACGGACCACATTGCGACGAACGAACTCCTGCCGCGCGCGCTCCACGGTGTCCACCCGGTCGAAATCCACGGCGCCGAACTCCTCGCGTTCCGCGACTCGCCCACCGGCGAAGACGGTTACATTTTTGTGCTGGAACGGGGCAGAGGTCGCTTACTACTCGACGAACTCGACTCCCTCGCCCGTGAATACGGTTTGGACATCGAGCAAATCGGCGGTGACGCGCAGGAAGTCCTCCGCATCGAAGCCGGCCTCCCCAAATTCGGCACGGACATCGACACCACCAATGTCCTGGCTGAGACCAGCCTCGAACGCGACAGCGTCTCTCACGTCAAAGGCTGCTACCTCGGCCAGGAAGTTGTAGCCCGCCTGAAGACCTACGGCTCGCCGAAACGTGCACTGGTTGCTCTTGTATTTCGCGGCATCGGCTTCCAGCCAATGCGCGCGCGGTCTGCCACCTCTGCCGGCAAGTCGATTGGCTTGGTCAGATCCGTGTGTCGTTCGCTCACGCTCGACGCCCACATCGCCATCGCCGCGATCGATCGCGACCACCGCGCGCCGGGTACCATCGTCGAAATCGACGGCCAGCCGGCTGAGGTACGTGCGCTGCCGCTCTACGAGGCGCCCACGCGCGACGCCCTCGCGCGCGATCGGTACGATCGGGCGCTCGCGCTGTTCGAGCGCGACCCGGAGGACACCGACCCGTCCGCGATTCCGCTCCTCGAAGAAGCGCTGCTGTTCGATCCCGCGTTCGAGGACGCGTACGAAGTCCTCGGGGTCATCCTGCATCGCCACGGCCGCACGGACGACGCGATACGCATCATGCGCCAGCTCGTCGCGCGCAATCCGGACTGCCTCATGGCACACACCAACCTCAGCGTGTTTTACGTCGCCAAGGGCATGATCCCCGAGGCCGAAGAAGAGAAGGCCAAGGCCGCCGTGCTCCAGATTCACCGTGCCGGGGCCGAACGCGAAGCCAAGGAAGCCGCCGAAGCGGAACGCAAACGCCTCGAATCCGAAGCCCGCGAACGCATCCGCATGTTCCGCGAGGTGCTCGACATCGATCGGGACGATCCGCTCGCCACGTTCGGCCTTGGCAAGGCGTACATCCAACTCAACGAATTCGCCGAGGCGCTCCCGCACCTCCGCCGCGCTACCGAGATCCAGAAGGACTACTCCGCCGCCTTCCTCGACCTCGGCAAATGCCAGGAATTTCTCGGCCACGCCGAAGACGCCGCCGCCACCTACCGCGCAGGCATCGCCGCCGCCGCCCGAAAAGGCGACCTGATGCCCATGCGCGAAATGGAACGACGATTGAAGTCCCTCGATACGGCGAACGCGTGAACATCAGACGACGCCTCTCCCATCCGATCTACACCGTCGATCAGGCCTCTGTTAATTGGCGGACAAAACTCGCCTTCATCTAATCAAAATGCTAATTATGGTTGTTTCTCACAACGACTTAGAACGATTCCGCACCACGTTCGCCGTTGGTTCGGGCTAAACTCGGACGCACGGCAAGGAGATCTCCAATGCGATCGATGGCAACGCACGCGCTGATGTTTATGGGGGTTGTCTTCGGACTCGTACCCGAAGCGCCCGCGCAAGAGTCCTATGACCTCGTGCTCTCCCGCGGACGAGTCATGGATCCCGAGTCAGGATTGGACGCTGTTCGCGACGTCGGGATTCGTGACGGCAGGATCGTCGCCGTGTCCGAGGCGCCGTTGCGCGGGCGCGAGACGGTTGATGTCTCGGGACTCGTTGTCGCGCCGGGGTTCATCGACTTGCACGCGCATGGGCAGGACGAATTCAGCAGCCGGTT
>CAYUZD010000504.1:0-2087 GCA_964449475.1 uncultured Nitrospirales bacterium | reverse complement strand
TCAACACCCCCGCGTCCGCACTCTTGATGTTCGCCCGCGGCCCGTACACGTTCGCGAGCCGCACCACCGACGTCCGCAGCCCGTGCGCGCGATGATAAATCAGGTGATACTTCTCCGCCGCCGTCTTGTTCGCGGAATAGATATCGAGAGGAAACTCCGGGTGCCGCTCGTCGATCGGGTCGATCACCATCGGCCCGCATTGCGTACTCGTCCCCACGTACACGATCCGCGCCTTCGACCCCGCGCGCCGTGCTGACTCCAGGATGTTCATCGACCCCTTGCAGTTGATGTCGATGTCCAGGAACGGGTCGCGCATCGAGTACGAGTGCGACGTGTGGCCCGCGCAATTGAAAATGAAGTCCTGCTCCGCCACCTCCGGGCTCACGAGGTTGTAGTCTCGGATGTCGTTGATGATCGTCCGAATGCTTTGATCGTGCCCGTTGAGGTTGGCCGGATTGCCGCCGCCGTGATTGATCAGCGAGTCCAGTACCGTGACCGACGCCCCCGCCTCCGCGCAGCGGATCGCGAGGTTGCTGCCGATAAACCCCAGCCCGCCCAGCACCAGTATCCGGCGCCCTGAGAATGCGTCTGAGGTCGGCGTCGTCAATGCGCTATTTCACTCCCGCTCCATCGCTCGGCGAGCATAACAAACCCGCTTTCCGCGTAAAAAAGGAGGAGGCCGGGCGATGTCCATCGACGTCGTCCCGGCCTCCACTTCCTCCCCAAGGGCTGTGTGCCTCCTAGAGGGCTGGGGGGACCAGCATTTCGGTCGCGACCCTCGGTCGAATCCGGGCTGAGGGTACCCGTACGCGGCGGGGAGCCGCGCTTCCCGACCAATCGTCGCAACCGGGTACACAAAGCAGCACCTGTGCCAACCCGCCGGATTTTCGTAACTCGCTGGCGAACAGTAGGTTGTGAACGGTGCACAATTACGGACACGTCGACAAAACGCGGCACCAGAGACGGTATTTGTCAGCATAGCACCGACCATGCCCACTTGGGGCCAATCGCGCAGCCGCGCCTCGGCTTCCCGGATTAAAATTCCTGCTTGTCCGCCGCCTGCAAGCGCGCACGCGCCATCACCGCCGCGCGCTCGGCCAACGCGAGATCCGCGTGCGCCCCCGGTTTGCGCATCGTTTCCACCGCGCGCTCCAGTTCCGCCTCCGCCGCATGACGATCGATCGAGTCGCCGGGCTCCACCTCGAGCGGAAGAACACACACATGGTCTTCGCGCACCTCGGCGAATCCACCCTGCACGGCATAGAAGACCGTCTTCTTCCCCATCTCGTGGACCACCAACACGCCTGACCCGAGCGTTGTCAGCAACGGCGTATGTCCCGGCAATATCGTCAACACGCCCGCCCCACCGGGAAGGATGACGCTCTCGCCCTCGTGCGACACGGGACGAAACGCCGGCGCGCAAATCTCGATCGTCAACGTGCCCGCCATCAATCGCCCGCCTGCATCTTCTTCGCGTTCGCGACCGCGTCCTCGATCGCGCCGCAGTACAGGAACGCGTTCTCGGGAAGCGCATCGTGTTTGCCCGCGAGGATTTCCTTGAAACTCCGGATCGTGTTCGCGATCGACACGTATTTCCCCGGCATCCCCGTGAATTGTTCCGCGACGAAGTTCGGCTGCGACAGGAACCGCTCGATGCGCCGCGCCCGGTTCACGATCAGCCGGTCCGCTTCGGACAACTCGTCCATGCCGAGGATCGCGATGATGTCAATCAGGTCCCGGTACCGCTGCAACACCTCCTGCACGCCGCGCGCCGTCTCGTAGTGGTCCCGGCCCACGATCCGCGGATCCAGGATCCGGCTCGTCGAGTCCAGCGGGTCCACGGCGGGATAGATCCCCAGTTCGACGATGCGCCGCGACAACACCGTCGTCGCGTCCAGGTGCGCGAACGCCGTCGCCGGCGCCGGATCCGTCAGGTCGTCCGCCGGCACGTAAATCGCCTGTACCGACGTAATCGATCCGCGTTTCGTCGTCGTGATCCGTTCTTGCAGCTCGCCCATCTCCGTCGCCAGCGTCGGCTGGTAGCCCACCGCGCTCGGCATCCGGCCCAGCAGCGCCGACACCTCGGA
>CAYUZD010000503.1:0-2097 GCA_964449475.1 uncultured Nitrospirales bacterium | reverse complement strand
ATCGACATCGTCGTCGATGGCCGGCCCATCAGGGCGGTCGCGCAGGCCACAAAATTCGGTTCCGTGTTCGTCTTCGACCGCGTCACCGGCGTGCCCGTCTGGCCGATCGAGGAACGCCCGGTTTCCCCAAGCACCGTCCCCGGCGAACAGCTCTCCGCGACGCAACCGTTCCCAACGAGACCCGAGCCGTTCACGAAACAGGGCGTCTCCGAGGACGACGTCATCGATCTGACGCCCGAACTGCGCAACGAAGCGTCCGAAATCCTCCGCGGCTTCCATGTCGGCCCGCTCTTCACCCCGCCCGCGCTCGATAAGCCGACGCTCATCCTTCCCGGATACGGCGGCGGCGCGAATTGGCCCGGCTGCGCGTTCGACCCCGGCACGAACACGATGTACATCCCGTCGATGAACTGGCCGTCGCTGGTGTTCCTCGCCGCGCCCGACCCGTCGCGATCCAATCTGCGCTACACCCGCACCTTCGCCGAGATGGACGGTCCCGGCGGCCTGCCGCTCCTCAGAGGGCCGTACGCGCACGTCGCCGCGCTCGATCTCAACACCGGCGTGCTCAAGTGGAAGGCCGTGAATGGGGGAGAGGTGTTTCGCGATCACCCGCGCCTCGCGGGACTCGACCTGCCGCCGATGGGCAGCAACGGCCGCGCCGCCGCCCTCGTCACGAAGACGCTCCTCTTCGTCACCGAAGGCTCCGGGTACTCCGGCTCCGCCACGGGAGGCGGCACGCGGCTGCGCGCGCTCGACAAGGCCACTGGCGAAGAAGTCGCGGCGTTCGAGTTCACCCACCAACCCACCGGCGTCCCCATGACCTACCTGCACGGCGGCCGACAGTACATCGCCGTCGCCCTCGGCTCCAATCCCGCCACGCTAGTTGCACTTGCATTGCCCGGAGACTGACTGCCCGTTTGTCAGAGAACCCATGTCATCCTGAGCAAAGCGAAGGATATCGTTTGTACGTAGGACATCGTCTCGCCTGGTGCGCGAGATCCTTCGCTTTGCTCAAGATGACGAAACGCGCGAGGATAGAATGGGCAGGTCTAACGTCGTCCCAATTCAATCACACCGGGTTCCGGATGTAGTCCGGTGCGCATGAAGGGCAATCTGTACAATTTCAGCATCCACACGTGGAGATTCACGCGATGAGTGAAATTCAAGTCCGCCGCGCCACCATCGCCGACATCGACGCACTCGTCCCGCTCTTCGACGCCTACCGGCAGTTCTACGAACAACCCAGCGACCCAGCTGCCGCCCGCGCGTTCCTCGCCGAGCGCTTCACTCGCGACGAGAACGTCGTCTTCCTCGCCGAACTCGCCGGCCGCGCCGTCGGCTTCACGCAGCTCTACCCCAGCTTCACGTCCACCGGCCTCGCCCGCATCTTCGTCCTCAACGATCTCTTCGTCCATCCAACCGCCCGGAAGTCCGGCATCGGCACCCTGCTCCTCGACGCCGCAACCGATTACGCCCGCGCCACCAGCGCCGTCCGCCTCACGCTCTCCACCGCCACCACCAACCGCACGGCCCAGTCCGTCTACGAACAGAACGGCTGGAAACGCGACGAGAGGTTCTACACGTACCATCGAATGCTCGTCTGAGGCCGAACGTCCGCACTCCGAATACGCGAAGATCTGTAACGACCCTGAAAGCGTCGCAGAAATACTTGGCCCCGGCGCCGCGCCTCCGTTACGCTTCCGCCATGCCGCCCGATTGCCCCTCGCCGCGATACCACGTGGCCGCGCTCGCCCTCATCGTCGCCGCGACCCTCGCCGTGTTCGCGCAGACCGTGAACGACGAATTCATCGTGACCGATGACCAGCAGTATCTCCGGCAGAATAGGAACATTACCGGCGAGTTATCGATAGGGGAGTTCCGGTACGCGCTGACGGACACCTCCATCGCGAACTGGCATCCGGTAACCATGCTGTCGCACGTGCTGATGGCCGGGTTTTTCGGCAAGGACTCGGCCGCTCCGCACCATGTCGCCAACGTCGCGTTGCACGTCGCCAACGCCCTGCTCCTGTACGCCGTCCTGTTCCGCATGACGGGCGCCGCCTGGCCGTCGCTCGTGGCCGCGCTCCTGTTCGCCGT
>CAYUZD010000502.1:0-2114 GCA_964449475.1 uncultured Nitrospirales bacterium | reverse complement strand
CCGAACCACTTCGACGCGTCGCGCGTCTCGATCACGTTCAACGCCGCCGTCATCGGCCCGTCTCCGCCCGCCGCGCTTTCCGGCACACGATCGCAGCCGCGACCGCGCACACCGCCGCCGCGTACCCGGCCGACCACCCCCACCACACGTTCACCGGATTCTCGTACCGGTGCTCCTGAAACAGGAATTCGCCCACGTTGTTCAGGCTCACCGGCAGCGCCAGCGCGAGGTAGTTCTCCTCCTGCATCAACAGTCCAAGGATCACGGCGAACGATGAGTTCACGACCAGCAGCATGAACACCGCCACGGCCGCAAATCGCGAACTGTTCACCAGGCACGAACTCGCGAGAATCGCGATCGACGCCGTCCCCACCACGAGCAACGAGAACGCCAGAATCGCCGGCGCCAGCGACAGACTCTCCGTCAGCGAACTCATCTCCGGCTTGAACACCACATGCGTCGCCGCCATGAAGAGCGCCGGCAGCGCCGTCAGCCCCAAGCCAATCGTCACCAGCGCGCCCAGTTTCCCGAGTACGTAGTCCTTCCAATTGATCGGCTTCGAGAAATAGACCTCCATGAGATTGTTCCGGAAGTCGTTACAGACCATCCCGGAACCTGCATAGATTAGCGTCAAAAAGATCAGCGGACTCTGCATCCGCAGGAAATCGAAGTACACCCAAGCGCCGGTTTCTTCGAACGGCACCTCGGACAACTCCGCCAGCGGCCCTGCTGTGTCCGTCGAGAGCACGTCGAGCAGATAAAGTTGCAGCAGCCGGAGGAACAGGTGAAAGTTCCCCAGCAGCACCAGGAAAATGAACATGCGCCGACTGAACAGCACGCGCAGTTCCTGGCCCGCCGTCGCGAACCACCGGAACCGGCTGGGGTAGGCCCCCGCGTACGACTCATAGGTCTGCGCGTAAATCGGCATCGTCAGTTCCGTCCAGCGGGTATGACGGTGACCGGCGCGGCCGCCCCGGCCCCGTTCCCGCCGTTCGCGCGATGCCCGATCGCGTCAAGGAACGTGTCCTCGAGCGTCTGCCGCACGGGCTTCAAGTGCCGGATGTGCGTCCCCTGTTCGCGCGCCGCCAGAAACAACTGTCGCACCGCGATTCTGTCCGGCTTCGTCACCCGCAGCGTCCCATCCGCCAGCACCTTCACACCGCAGCCGACGCGCTCGAGCGCCGCCGTGAATTCCGGCGTGCGCGAATGCACCCGAATCTCCATCTCACCCAGCCGGTGCGCCGTCAACTCGCTAATCGGCCCCGAACGGACCACTTTGCCACCGTGAATGATCGCCAAGTGTTCGCACACGGCCTGCACGTCGGGCAACAAATGGGTGGACAACACCACCGCGATGCCGCGCTCCTTCGCGAGGTCACGAATCAGCGCGAGCATCTCGATCCGGCCCTCCGGATCGAGTCCGTTCGTTGGCTCGTCCAGCAACAACAATTTCGGGTCATGCAAAATCGCCTGCGCAAACTTCACGCGCTGGCACATCCCCTTCGAATACGTCTCCATCTTACGGTACCGCGCTTCGCCCATTCCGACGTAATTCAGCACCGCGTGCGCGCGTTCCATCGCGTCTGGCCGCTTCATCCCGTGCAGCCGCCCGCAATACACCAGGAACGACACCGCGCTCACTTTGGGACTCATCAGGTCCCGTTCGGGCATGTACCCCAGCCGGTGCCGGATCGCCAGCGCCTCCCGCGGCATCTCCATCCCCAACACCCGCGTCCGTCCCGATTCCGGCCGCAGGAACCCGAGCAGCGCCTTCATCAGCGTGCTTTTCCCTGCGCCGTTCGGCCCGAGCAACCCCGTCGCCTGATGCGGCAACGCCAGCGTCACGCCGTCCAGGGCCACCCGCCGCCCGTAGCGCACCGTCAGCCCTTCGACCTCGATGACGCCCATGTAGACCTCTCCTTACCCCTTAGACAGTTCCCGGGCCGATTCGGTTGCAGCGACCTCTGGAAGCGCCCCTGGCCGCCGCAGTCCACCAGACCCGTTTGTAACCGCCGCCGGGCGCTCAGGATAATCCACCCCGATGCCCCCCGACATGCCCGCTGCGCCGCCGTCGCACACCCGCCATCATCTCGCGATCTGCGCCCTGCTGGCGG
>CAYUZD010000501.1:0-2143 GCA_964449475.1 uncultured Nitrospirales bacterium | reverse complement strand
TGCAGCCGGTACCGCACGACCGCCGGCGTCAATTGCAGGAACGCCGACGCCTCGACCAGTCGCACGCCGCGCTCGATGAACAAGTCTACCAGCGCCTCTTCCGTGTGCGACTCGTTCGGCGAATGAATCAGGTTGATCCCAAACGGCGCATCGCCCAGGTCCGATTGCAGCCGCTCCACCGCCGACCGCACCCGGCCCACGCTCAGCCCCGCCGCGCCGAAAAACCCCAGCATCCCCGCGTGCGACATCTCCGCCACCAGGCGTTCCGACGCAATCCCGTTCGCCATCGCGCCCGACACATACGCGTACCCGATATTGTGGTCCGCGCAGAATGACACATCGCCCAGGTCCGAAGGCAGGCACGCCGGCGCCATCGCGCCCAGCCGCACCCCGACCGCCTCCGCGCGGCCGTTCCCGCCGATCACGGCCCAACCGTCGTCGCTGAACGCCGCCGCCCCGTTCTGTTCCACCGCGTACACCGGCCGGTCGATCCGCTGCAGCAATTCGCCCACCGCCGCCGGGTCCGTCCGCAACGACGCCGCCGGCCCGTGCCACGTGCCGCCGCGCGCGGCCGACAGGGGAGGAGTCTGGATCGATTCAGAAGGCAGCGTCATGCTCGCGTCCGCGACGTGGTCTCAGCGTTTCAGCGGTGTAAAGGATGGATCAGGGAAAGCAGCCCGCGGGTTCCCCCATCGCCTAGGGGTCTGGCGCGCCAAACGGCCCCGCGCACCGCCAAGCCCCGAATCATACGCCCCACCGCCGAAAACTTCAACGCCAACCCCGCCTAACCACAGTCGCCCCAACACGATAGAGGCCGATTCCGTTGTTACGCGACCGCCGTTCCCGTGGCCCAAACATCCACCTCGTTCCCAAACTCCGTTTGGGAACGCACTTTCGTGCGAAGCTTCGCTTCGCTGAGAATCATCGTCCACTCCGTCCACTGAGTCCACAAAGTCCACTGCACTCTTGAGATCACCTGCCAAACCCCTTCGAATTCTACGAAAATTCGCGTTTCCCTTGTCTCTCAAAACACCTACGCCATCCGATCCACCTTGTTCCGCGACCGACAACGTGCCCGCACGCAGGGCAACGCACCGACTATCTCTCTATAGGAGGCGATTCGCCGACAAAAGGATGGGTGCCATGAGAACAAATCGGAAAATCCGAACGACGTTACGTACATTGACGCGTCATCTGTCGGGTGATTTAATGCGCACACGGAGAATGGACCATGCAATCAAAGGCAAAGACCGTCGCAGCGTACCTCAAGGAGTTGCCGCCAGACCGCCGCGCGGCCATCGCCGCCGTGCGCAAGGTCATCCTCGACAACCTGCCCAAGGGCTACGAGGAGATCATGAACTACGGCATGATCAGCTACGTTGTCCCGCACAAGATCTACCCAGCCGGATATCACTGCGATCCGGCGCTGCCCCTGCCGTTTGCCGGCCTTGCCTCGCAGAAAAACTATATGTCCGTCTATCTGATGATTTACGGCGAGAACGCGGGCTGGTTCCGCACGGAGTACGAGAAGACCGGCAAGAAAATGGACGTCGGCAAGTGTTGCGTGCGCTTCAAGAAACTCGACGACCTGCCGCTCGACCTCGTTGGCCGCACCGTGGCGAAGATTTCAGTCCCCGACTTCATCGCCATGTACGAAGACGGGGTCTTCAATCGCAGCCCCAAATCGAAACAGGCCCGCGCCAAGCCGAAAAAAGCGGCCGTCCGCCGGAAGCCCGCCGCCCAGAAAGCCGGTTGACCGCCCCCGTGCGTGAGAGTATCCTGCGCCGAGCGTGTAACTGGGGCCGCCGAGATTTCCCGGCGGATCGAACGAGGATGAACTCATGAGCGATCGCAAACTCACACGCCGGACGTTCCTGTTCGGCTCCGCCGCGGCTGTCGCGGCCGCCACGACCGTCAAGGGCCTGTATGGCCCCGGGCGCGCGATGGCGAACTCGAAACTCAACATCGCCGCGGTCGGCTGCGGCGGCAAGGGCCTCACCGACATCAACGGCTGCAAGGACAGCGACACCATCGTCGCGTTCGCCGACGTCGACTGGCGCACCGCCCGCCGCACGTTCGACGAAAATCCGGACGTCCCCAAGTACCAGGACTTCCGCAAGATGCTCGACAAGCATCACGCCGA
>CAYUZD010000500.1:0-2150 GCA_964449475.1 uncultured Nitrospirales bacterium | reverse complement strand
TGCGGCCGCGTCTTCCCGCACAACCCCTCCTGCAGGCCCGTCACCTCGACATACGTCGCGTAGCCCTTGGGATACATCGTCCGCGCGTCCGGCGCGTACACCGCCGCGCCGCCCGCCGCCTCGATCAGCGCGCAGTCCGCCTCAAACGCCCGCGGATACCGGTCGAAATCCTCGTGCGGCGCGAACTGCGCCGGATTCACGAACACGCTCACCACCGTCACGTCCTCCCGCGCCGCCGACGCCTCGATCAGCGTCCGGTGCCCGTCGTGCAGCGCGCCCATCGTCGGCACGAGACCGATCGACCGTCCCGCGGCCCGCTCCTCGCGCGACCACGCCCGCATCTCACTCGCCGTTCTCAGAATCTTCATTGGAAAGTCTGCTCCGCCGTCGGAAACGCGCCCGACTTCACGTCGTCCACATACGCCTTGAACGCTCCTGCCATCTGGCCCTTCACGTCCGCATACGTCTTCGTAAACGTCGTGAACCCCCACCCGAGAATGTCGTGCATCACCAGCACCTGCCCGTCGCACCCGGCGCCCGCGCCAATCCCAATCGTCGGACACGACACCGCCGCCGTCACCTCCGCCGCGAGGTCCCCCGGCACGCACTCGAGCACGATCCCGAAACACCCCAGCGCGTCCAGGCCCTTCGCTGCCTCCATTATCTTGGCGCGGCCCGTTGCATCCCGCCCCTGCACCTTGTACCCGCCCAATTGATGGATCGATTGCGGCGTCAGGCCCAGGTGCCCCATCACCGGAATGCTCGCATTCATAATCGCGCGGATCGTCTCGCCGAAAATCTCCGGCGGCCCCTCGAGCTTCACCGCCTGCGCGTCGCCCTCGGTCACCATCCGGCCGGCATTGCGCACGGCCTCCTCCGGCGACACCTGGTACGACATAAACGGCAGGTCCGCGATGACGAGCGCGTTCTGCGCCGCGGCCGACACCACCTTGACGTGGTGCAGCATCTCGTCCATCGTGATGCTCAGCGTGTTTTTGCGGCCGAGCACGGTCGTCGCGCACGAGTCGCCGACAAGAATCGCGTCCACGCCGGACGCATCGACCAATTGCGCGGAAGGGAAATCGTACGCGGTCAGGACGGCGAGCTTCTCGCCCTTCCTCTTCGCACCGCGAAACGCAGGGACGGTTTTCTTCCCCACGGCTAGTCCTCCTGAACCGAAACTGTCACGTCCCGGTCCCAGCTGGGCTCCAAGCGGAGCGGCTCAGGCGTCTAGCGCGAAGGTCCGAAGCACGAAGCGGGAAGCGCGGAGCACGAATTCAGGAACGGGAAGCCGTCTTGCTTCCCAGCGGCCCTCGATAAGCCAGCCATCGGTTGGCCCCATCGAGGAATCGCGTTGCTAATTCCCGCTTCGTGCTTCTCGCTCCGTGCTTCAGCCCTTCAACAGCTATCTAGCGAAACAACTCCCAGCACCCGGCCTTCAACCTCCGGCCGCAATGCCAACTCACCCACCGTCGCGCCCGTCACAGGGTCCACCACCTCCCCGGCAATCTCCGCCAGCGGCAACAACACAAACGCCCGCCGGCGAAACTCCGGATGCGGCACCTGCAACTCCGGGCCATTCACCTGCGATTCGCAGGCGCCGACCTCCACGCCCTCCCACAGGACGACGTCGATGTCGATTTCCCGCGGGCCCCACTTGCTGCCCGCCTGACGGCCCAACGCGCGCTCGATGGTCTTCACCGCATTCAGGAGTTCAAGCGGCTCGAGCGCCGTCTCGATCTCTGCGGCTACATTCATAAACACCGGCTGGTCCAAAACGCCCCAGGGTTCCGTCTCATACCCCTGCGACACCCGGACCACCCGCGTGCCCGCCAACGCGCCAATCCGCGCCAGCGCCTCACGCAAATACCCGCACCGGTCCCCCACATTGCTCCCCAAACTCAGGAACACCCGGGACACCGGTCGGCTCATTCTCGAGAGGATAACACTTTACAACCAGCCCGGCAATCCCACCCGCCGCATCGGAGGCATGGTGACTTTGGCGCCGCTAGCACAGATTCGTCTTCACGAATACGCCGGTAAGGCAACGGCCGTCATGGACATTACAGTGGCGCAGGCATCCTGCCTGCGGGGGCTCCCGACCCTGTCATTGCGAGGAGCGACGAAGGAGCGACGCGGCAATCTCGCAG
>CAYUZD010000499.1:0-2178 GCA_964449475.1 uncultured Nitrospirales bacterium | reverse complement strand
TCGGCATCTCGTCAAACATGTAAACTGCGACATTCTCCGCGCGTTCCGGTGATGCATCGACGAATGCAAAATACGCCGCCACATCGTGCGAACTGGACCAATCTAGAAGTGGGCTTGGGAATCCGTGGTGTCGAAGATAGACCCAGGAGTCGTAATAGGGAAGTTTATTTGGTCTGAATCTATCGAATTTGTCCGCGATTTCGGTTCGAATTGAATCGGCACTTGGAAGTCCAAACTTCTGTCCGGTCTCATGCTCGATCTCTTCAACGAACTGAGCGACGCGCCTGAGATAGTCCGAGACCGTCCACTCTTGGCCAGAGAGTCGCTCCAGTGTAGTTGCAAGGCTCCAATCGGCATTCGATTGTCCCCGGAAACAGACTATCCATCGTGTTGGCTCATCGAATCCTTCGTAATTGGCGTACTCTTGAATTAGATGGTCAACTGTACTTCTGAATTCACTCCACGTTGGAAGATGAATTGTCTCCATAGATATCGACCCCGTTTCGCCAACTCGATCATACGGTAAACGTTCGAAGCACTTCCTTCGCGACGCGGTCGCCGGAGCGTAGCGCGCCGTCGACGTAGCCGGACCAGATGTCGGAGGTCTCGGTGCCGGCCCAGTGGATGCGGCCGACGGGCGCGGTGAGCGCCGGGCCGAAGACCGTCATGGTGCCGGGGGTCGCGACGGATGTGTAGCCACCGATGCTCCAGGGCTCCTTCGGCCAGACCTGTTCGCGGTAGTCGATGGGACTCTTCGCGGCATCGCCGAACGCGAGCGCGACATCGCTGATCACCTGCGCGCGGCGCTCCTCCGGCGTGCGGTCGGCCCAACGCATCGCGGGCTCCCCGTCGAAGAACCCGCTGAGCACGCCGTGGTTGTTGCCGGGCGCGGTCGTGTCAAAAAACGTGCCGTATTGCGCAGAACACAGCGTCGCCTGGCCGCAGAGGCCCTGCTCGCGCCAGAACGGCGTCTCATACGCGACGAAGCACTTGATCACCGCGCCCATCGGCATGCGCTGTTGAAGACCGCGCCGCAGGTACGGCAGGACGGGCTCGAACTCGATGCGCGCGCAGCTCGGCGGCGGCACAGCCACGACGACGCGGCCAGCCTCCCACGTGCCCTTGTCGGACACGACGGTGACGCCGGAATCGGTCTGCGTAATCCTGCGGACGGGCGACGAGAGCACGACGCGGTCGCCCAGCTTCTTCGCGAGCAGCTCGGGAATCGAGACGAACGCCTCGACGTACAGCGAATCCTGCGCGCCGCCCGCCGTGCCGGTGATGTCGTTGAACCCGTTGCCGGAGCGGACGTACCACAGGAACTCGAGCAGCGAGATCTGCGACGGCTCGACGGAGAACACGGCCTGGACGATCGCGCGCATCACGTCGCGCACGACGGGCGATTGCGCGTTCTGCTCGATCCAGGTCTGCACGGTCATCGCGTCCCACTCGGCGGCGCGCGGCGCAGTCCAACGCGCGTCAAAGGGAATTTCCTTGCCCATCGTGTCGATCGCGCCGATGACCTTGAAGAGTTCGGTCATGTCCTGCGTCGGCAGGCCGAACCCCTTGAAGAACTTGCCGCCGTGCTCGATGAGGAACGGTCCCGTGACGTGCGTAGGGTAGAGCGTCAGGCCGAGTTCCTTGCCGACCTCGAGCGCGCGCGTCTGGGACGGGCCGACCCATTGGCCGCCGAGGTCGATGGCCTGGCCCGCGATCTCGCCGCGCTTGAGCCGCCCGCCGATACGGTCGTTCGCCTCGAGCAACACGACCGATTTGCCCGCCTTGACCAGATTCGAGGCAGCCATCGTCCCGGCCGCGCCGGCCCCGATCACGACGACGTCGACGCGCCGGGCGTCCTCCGCGCGGACGAGTTCAAACTGGGAAAATGCGACGCCGCCCGCCGCGGCCGCTGCGGCGGTCTTCAGTAGTGAACGGCGGGTAAGCGTGGGATGGGGTTCAGTCGAGGCCATGGCAGGTGCTCCTGGATCCGCAAAAAGGACGGAGCACTAGCGTAGAGAAAACCCGTGGGCCGAAGGAAATCCGCCGGCGAAGCGCGGTTAGCTGGCGGCCTTTTGCTGGGCCGGCTGCATCGGCACGGTCTTCGGCTGTTGGCCGTGGCTGCCGCCGGGGGCCTTCATGGTGCACTGGCCCTCGAAAATCACGCCCTCCGCGATGCTG
>CAYUZD010000498.1:0-2198 GCA_964449475.1 uncultured Nitrospirales bacterium | reverse complement strand
CCGAATCCCTGGTCCGCGTGCCACGGCGGCATCACGCGCTCCGACACGTTCTTCGTGATCGCCTTGATCCACGGACGCACCTCGTCGTACGTCGTCAGCGACATTGGCGCGATCGCGCCCGGACGGTGGCACGCCACGCACTTGCTGTTCATGATCGGCGCGACGTCCTTGCTGTACGTCGGCTTGGCCGCATACGCGCCCGAGCACATACCCGCGCCCAGCGCCAGCACTCCCGCCAGCGTGAAAATTCGACCTGATTTCATCGGTAAACCCTCCCTGCTCCCGGTTTCGGGATCCTCAATGCTGTGTAACCCGAAAAACGTATAAAGTTGCTCAAGTTCTTCAAGAATTGGACGAGATTTTTGCGAGCCTGGTTTCAAATCGCCGCGATCCGGCCCGACTTAATGATCGGTAGGCCCGAAAATTCCGCGTTAACGGTGCCGGACGCGCTCCAGCAACAGCGGATGCAGCACGGCCGGCAGCAGCGGCACCACCGACGCGCCCACCCAGAACGGCCAGATCACGGGGTGCGGGAACCGCACGTACCACTCGCGCGCGGTCACCGGCGCGTCCCACTTCTTCACGTAGTACACGAACGCGGCGCTGTACGCCAGCCACAACGCCGCCGAGATCCACGGCACCGACCAGTGCATCAGCCGCCGGTTGTCCGCCACCCACGCGAGCGCGAGATACCCAAACACCACCACAATCGCCGCCGCCCACTGGAACCATGGAGACAGCGCATCCATCCACGCCTTCGCGTCGTCGACCTCCTGAATGCCGAACAACACCGAGCCCCAGTTCACCGCCAGCGGCGGCAACAGGATCACGGCCACCGCGCCCAGCACGTACACGTAGCCCGTTGACCATGCGAACGTCCACATCACCAGCAGCAAGCCGGAGAAGAAAATCGACACGGCCACCCACCGCGGAAGCTGCTCGTATCCCTGGTGCAGAAAAAACCCGATGCCCGTCGTGTCGCCGCGCGCGTTCGTGAACAATTCCAGCGCGCCCGTCAACGCAAGCAATCCCGCCAGCGCGATCGCCGCGCTCGCCAGCATCACGGTCAGCCGCGCATTCGAGATGCGCGAGAGCGACAGCGGCCGTGTCAACAGGTAGTTCGATTGCGAGTTCCAGTGCCCGCCACGCATGAACAGCACGCCGCCCACCATCAGGCTGCCGATGATCGTTGCAAGCCCCAGTCCCGTCGTGATGAATTGCGCGCTCGAGAACCAGTCGATCACGAACAGCGGCTCCGATGACGACTCGCCCGTCACGTCGCTGATGCGGAACACTGCGACCACCAGCGGCAGGCCGATGAAGTACGCAACCGCCGTCCCCACGACGTATACCGGCAGCAGCGGGCCGTACTGCCGCCACTCGTACCAGAGCTGCGCGCCGCGCGCATCGCGGAACGGCTTCAGCGCACGCGACGCGTGCGCCACCGGCTCGCGCCGCGGCAGGCTCGCCGCCCAGCCGCCCTGACGCTGCACCCGAATCACCGCCCACGTCAGCCCGAACAGCGCCGCGAGAAACGCCACGCCGAGCACCGCGTTCACCGCGAGCAATCCCTCCGTCGCCAGCCGCACGAAGAACGGCTGCCGCGCCGCGGCCGTCAGCCCGCCAAAGCACGCGATGAACGACACCAGCGCGATACGCGGCGACGCATTGCCGAACGTGAACGCCCACAGCTGCACCAGCGGCACAATCGTCGCCGCCGTCATCACCGGCAACCACCACGCAAAATCGACGTTGAGCATCCGCAGCGCCGGCAGTGCGCCCATCAACACGACGGCCGACACCGCCCCGATCCCGAACGTCATCAGGAGTATGGCCAGCTTCCACGTCGCGAGCGGCAATCGCAGCAACCGCGGCGGCACCGCAATCGAGAGTTGTTCCGCGTCGCTGTTCGCGAGCACGACGGACGCCGTCATCACTATTGCCGGCAGCGAAATCAGGAGCAGCGCGACGATCAAGTCCTCCGACGCCTCGCCCGCGCCCGGCCGCAACCCCTGCGCGTCCGCGAACCACAGGCACACGTACGCCCCCGCGATCCCCGCCGCGAGCACGATCAGAATCGTGCGCGACCCCTTCCACAGGGACCAGAATACCGTCAACGCCGGACTGCCGCGCATCGCCGCCTAGTACCCCACGCGCGCCACGAAAATGTCCTCGAGCGTCGGCTGCGTCTCCTGCAC
>CAYUZD010000497.1:0-2202 GCA_964449475.1 uncultured Nitrospirales bacterium | reverse complement strand
GAGTCGCGGCGCAAACAATTGCAGACGCAGGGGTTCAATGCGTGGGTGCAGCCTGAGCGCGTGGACGAGGGCCGCGGATCGATCCAGGTGCGCACGGCGTCCGGCGAAATCGTCGCGTCGATCACCGCGCCGTTCGTGATCGCGCCCAGCGCGCCTGTGTCGCTGAAGCCCGTCGAGACGACCTACTGGGACCCGAAGCGCGGCCCGCTGACGTTCGGCGGGCGAATCGTCATCCGGCTCGGCGACGACCGCGGACTGGACGTGATCGAGGAGATACCCGTCGAAGACTACCTGCGCGGCGTGCTCCCGGCGGAGATGAGCCCATCCTGGCCGATCGAGGCGCTCAAGGCGCAAGCCGTTGCCGCACGCAGCGACGTCGTCGCGGGCCTCAACGGGCGTTACGCGCTGGAGGGGTTCGACTTCTTCGCGACGGAGCAGTCCCGCGCGTACCAGGGCGCGGCGGGGCGCGCCGCGGCGACCGACGAGGCCCTGCGCGCGACGGCGGGCGAGGTGCTCGCCGAGAGCGGTCGCGTGGCGCCGGCGGTCTTCTCCGCGAACTGCGGCGGTTGGACAGAGAACAACGACACGGCGTGGTTCGGCCCGCCGGACAGCGTCCTGCGCGGCGTGTCCGACGCGATGCGCGGGGCCGCGCGCGTGAAGCCGTCCGAATCGCCCGAGCGGTTCCTGCGCGAGCGCGGCGGCGCTTACTGCGCGGGCGACGATACGTATTTCCGGTGGCAACGCACCTACACGGAACCGGAATTGCGTGCTATCATCAACAAGGCCGTTGCGGTCGGCCGCATCGAGGACATTACCTTGGGCGAACGCGGAGTGAGCGGAAGGCTGAAGTCGGTCCGCGTCCGCGGCAACACGGCGACCGAGACCATCCAGAAGGAACTCCCCATCCGCCGCGCGTTCGGCAATCTCCCCAGCGCGCTCTTTGTCGTGAGCAAGTCCGCCGGACCGGGCGGCGTCGCGCAATGGACGTTCACCGGGGGCGGGCGCGGGCACGGCGTGGGGCTGTGCCAGCACGGCGCGCGCGGCATGGCGCTGCAGGGCGCGCAACACCGCGAAATCCTCCGGCATTACTACCACGGCGCGACCATCGCGAAGGTACAGTGACGTGAGTTGGCGCGATCTCGCGAGCAAACCCCAGCGGTACATCATCGGGCTGATGTCCGGCACGTCTTGCGACGGGATCACG
The DNA here is from genome assembly GCA_964449475.1 of uncultured Nitrospirales bacterium. Taxonomy (GTDB): domain Bacteria; phylum Hydrogenedentota; class Hydrogenedentia; order Hydrogenedentales; genus VFKU01. The sequence continues at coordinate 998 of CAYUZD010000497.1, read as the reverse complement.
GCGGCGCTGGTACGCGTGCGCGGCACGGGCGGCTCGATTTCGATCAAACCCCTACACCACGAGACCTTCGACTACGACAACGAGCTCAAGACGCGGCTGCTCGCACCGCGCGTCGATGCGCGAGAGTTATGCGCGCTCGATTTTGAACTGGGCCGGCGTTTTGCCGATGCCGCCGCCGCGATACAGGAGGTCGCGCTCAAGGAGCCGATCGAGGTTGACATGATCGCGTGTTCCGGCCACACGATGGCACATTTGCCGCCGCGGCGATCGGACCAGATCGGCACGTTGCAGATTGGCGAGCCGGCGGTGATCGCCGAGCGGTGCAAGGTGCCCGTGGTGTCCGACTTCCGCCCGCGCGACATGGCGGCGGGCGGCCAGGGCGCGCCGCTGGTGCCCTATGCGGACTGGGTGCTGTTCCACCGGCCCGACCACACCGCGCTGCTGCTCAACATCGGCGGGATCGCGAATGTCACCGTCGTGCCGCCGGACGGCAAGCTCGCCGCGTTCGACACCGGGCCGGGCAACATGGCGATCGACGGCGCGATGCGGCTGCTCACGAGCGGGCGCGAACACATGGATCATGACGGCGCGATGGCGGCCAAGGGCGTTGTGATCGATGAGTTCCTCGACTACCTGCTCGGCCATCCGTATTTCAATGAACCTCCGCCGAAGAGCACGGGGCGCGAGGATTTCGGGCCGGAGGTGTACCTGCGCGACGCGATCGCTAGCCGCCGCGACCAGACGCCTGAGGACATCATGGCGACAGTGACGACGGCAGTGGCGTACAGCATCGTGCGCGCGTTCAACCGGTTTGTAAAGCCAAATTACGACGTGACGCGGTTCATCATCAGCGGCGGCGGCGCGCACAACAAGACGCTCGTGACGCGGATCAAGGCCGGCCTGTCCGGCCTGACGGTGCGGCTTAGCGACAGTTACGGCATCCCGGTCGATGCGCGCGAGGCGATCGCGTTCGCGATCCTCGGCAACGAGACCGTCTG
>CAYUZD010000496.1:0-2204 GCA_964449475.1 uncultured Nitrospirales bacterium | reverse complement strand
CACCATGTTCTCAACGCGCATGAAGGCGTCGCGCGGGCTGTTGGCGTGCACGGTGGTCATCGAACCTTCGTGACCGGTGTTCATTGCCTGGAGCATGTCGAGCGCCTCGGCGCCGCGCACCTCACCGATGATGATTCGGTCGGGGCGCATGCGCAGGGAGTTGCGCAGCAGCGAGCGCTGCGTGATCTCGCCCTTGCCTTCGATGTTGCTCGGCCGCGTCTCGAGCCGGACGACATGGTCCTGCTGGAGCTGGAGCTCGGCCGCGTCCTCGATGGTCACCACGCGCTCGCCGTTCGGCACCCAACGCGAGATGACGTTGAGCAACGTGGTCTTGCCGGAGCCGGTACCGCCGGAGATCAGGATGTTCAGGCGCGAGCGCACGCAGCCCTGAAGGAACTTGGCCATTTCCTCGCAGACCGTGCCGATCTCGACGAGCGTCTTCGGGTCCATCTGGATGGTGCCGAAGCGTCGGATCGAGAGGCTCGGGCCGCTCAGCGAGAGCGGCGGTATGATGGCGTTCACGCGGGACCCGTCTCGCAGGCGGGCGTCGAGCATCGGCGAGGACTCGTCGATGCGGCGGCCGACTTGCGCGGCGATGCGCTGGATGATCTGGAGGACCTGTTCGTTATCGCGGAACCGCGCGTTGGTCTTGGTCAACACGCCGAATTTTTCGATGTACACCTGGTCGGAACCGTTCACGAGGATATCGCTGACGAGCGGGTCGCGCAGAAATTCCTCGATGGGGCCGAGGCCGAAGACCTCGTCGAGCACTTCGCGGATGAGCTGCGCCTTCTCCGGGCCGGAGAGTGGGCGGTTCTGCTCGCTGAGCAGTGCGTCGATCTGGCGCGAGCACTCCTTGTAGAGCTGCTCGACGGGCAGTTGGCGCGCCTCGTGCAGGTCCATCGTGTCAAGGAGCCGCTTGTGGACCTTGACCTTGAGTTCCTCGTTTGTGCTGAATTTACGGTCGCTCATATTGCCCCCACTACGCAGGAATGCGTCCTATGCCGTGGCCGGCCTTGTCGGCGTGGCCGTTGCGGATGGTTTCGAGACGAGAAAACTGAGAGGCAAGGTGCACGACGTCCTTCCGCAGCGCCGAACGCGGCGCCGAGTTGGACAGCAGCTTGCCGTAATTGTTTCCCTGGATGGCGGTGTCGTAATCGTTGCTGAGGCACTCGGGCACGATGCCGCCGAGCGCCTTCTGGGCCTCTTCGATGGTGATCAGTTCGCGGCGCTTGCGGTACCGGTTCAGGATCGGTTTGATGCGCTCGATGGCGACGCCGCGCTCGACGAGCGCATTGATGATCTCGCGCGTCACGCGGATGTCCTTGACGACGGGCTGCAGGACGACCAGCGTCGTCTCGCTCGCGTTCGCCAGGACGGCCGCGGTGTCCATCGACAGGCGCGCGGCGTCGAAGATGGTGAAGCGGTGGCGCTGGCGGCACGCGCTGAGCAGTTCGGCGAGCCGATCGGTTTCGATCGGGCCGTGGTGGCCGAAGTTCACGCTCGCGGGGCTGAGCAGCGCGCGGATCGTGTCCGAATGGCGGACGGCGGTCGTCTCGACCAGGTCCGCGTCGATGTTGCCCTCGTATCCCAGCACGTCGGCGACGCCGTACTTGCCGTCGATCTCGAGGTAGGACGCGACGGCGCCATACGCGTAATCGAGGTCGACGATGAGCACGGGCTCGGACGTGGTGAGTTGCAGTTCGTTCGCGAGGTTCACGACCAGCGTGGTGCAGCCTGCGCCGCCGCCGGCGGACAGGACCGTAATGGACGACCCCGCGCGGCCATGCTCGGCCGGTGCTGCGGCGACGATGCGCTGGATGACGCCCGGCAACTCGGCCGTCATGCGTTCCTTCAACTGGACATAGCGGACGCCGGCCTGCATCGCCTGCATGACGACGTCGTTCCGGAGTTCACGCGCCAGCACGACGAACCGCGTGTGCAGGTGGCGGTTGACGATGGGCTCGATCCGCGCGAGCAGGCCCGCGGGATCCGGGTCGATGTCCACCAGCACCAGCGGCACGAGGCCCTGCTGGAGGGTCGCCGTGAGCGATTCAACGTCGCGGCAGACCCGGAGTCCGCCGACGTGGTCGTCGGCATCGAACAGCAGCCGGAGCGTGCTTTCGGTGTCCACGTCCCTCGTGAGGACCAGTATGTCGGTTTTCGGTTTCATGACTTCGCTGTTTCCTTCAGGCCGTCGCAGC
>CAYUZD010000495.1:0-2220 GCA_964449475.1 uncultured Nitrospirales bacterium | reverse complement strand
GCCATCGACGCGACCAGCCACGCGCTGCAAGACACGCCGGGGTACCAGGCGCTCTGGCGCGCGATCCTCGCGCGGGAGCGAAAGGACGAGGACGCGCCGCAGCTCAACCTGGACCAATTCGCGATGACGCTGTCGCAGGCGCTGCCGAACCTCTCTGGGGTGACCATCCGCCCGCTCGGTTGGGTGATGTCGTACCTGCTGCTGTACATCGGCATTGGAATCGTGGGCAACTGGATCGTCTGGAACCGGTTGAAGCGCCGCGAGATGGCGTGGTTCTGCATGGTCGGGTTCTCGATGGCGTTTACGGTGTACGCCATGCTGTTCGGGCGCAGCGGCAACCTCCGCGAGGCGCAGCAACAGACCGCGGGTCTGCTGCAAATCGAGCTCGGCAGCCCACGCGCGAAGTTCAACATGGTCAGCGGCATCCTGACGGCGCGCACGCGCACGTTCACGGGCCAGCTTGGCAGCGGCAACATCGTTGTGCGCGACGCGGCCACGCAATCGACCGAGATGAACGCGTTCACCGGCATGCCCGGCCGGCTCGTGAATGCGCGCCCGTTCGCGTGGGTGCAGGGCGAGACGCACCGGGTCGAAAACTTCCGCGTGGGCGCGAGCGAATTGAGATTGCTGACGCTCGAGGGGGAGATGCCGTTGCCGGGCGGATTCGAGGGCGCGATCACGGTCGACGAGAACGGCGCGCGCGGCGAACTCGTGAACACGACCGGAATCGTCCTCGAATCGCCCATGTTCGTGTACGACCGTGTGTTCATTCCGATGAAGGCGGAGGGAGACCGGCTCTCGGTCGATGTCGGCCAGGGCGAACTCGCGCGCCTGCGCGGGCTCGACGACAACAACCCGGAGCAGTTGCAGTATTACTACGGCTACTTCATGGGCCGCGACGACAACGCGGTGTGGCGCGGCGTGCGCATGTCGCTGTTCATCGACGACGCGTACCAGTATCAGTTCGGCATGCCGGGGTACGTCATCGGCTGGAACAACGACGCGCTGGCGGGAGTCGGGTTCACGCCGGACCAACCGATGACCGAGTCGAAATCGCGCACGCTCGTTGTCGCGCGCGTGCTCCTGAACGACAACCGCGCGCAGGCGAACGAAACGCCGCTCTCGGTTCACGTTTCGGGCGAGTGGTTCCGGTCGCGCGGCCAGCCGCCGATGCGCTACAACCAGCCGGTCACGCAGCAGATGCCGGGACCGCTGTCGATCCGTCTGCCCCACGGGATTCGTGAGACCGGCGAAGGGGACCTGATCGTCGAACTGTACTGGGGCCGCGAGCGCGAGGAATTCCGCGGGATACTCGTGCCGGAGGCCGCGGCGTCGAATGCAAGCGAAGAAGCCTACGCGTGGCACAATGCGCGCCGGCAGAAGGACGAGCCGGTGTCCTACGGTAGTCTCGGTACCCGCACGACCTATCGAATCTCGGACTGGCGCGCGTACCTGGATGTGAACGAGCCCATCGTCAAGCTCGGCGCGGCGCTCTGGCGCATACAGGACGAGAACGACGAGGAACGGCGGTTCCGCGACGCGGGGATTCCGAACTGGGCCGAGTACTCGGCTTCGGCGTACTTCGAGTCGCGCGCGCCGGCGACGTCAACAGAGGAAGGGTGGCCGCAATGGCGATGATTGAGACGCAGAACCTGTCGAAGCACTACGGCGCGTTCGTTGCGCTCAAGGGCCTCGACCTGCAAATCGAGCAGGGCGACATCTTCGGGTTCATCGGCCCGAACGGCGCGGGGAAGACGACGACGATCCGCATCCTCGCGACGCTGCTGAAACCGACGGGCGGCGTGGCGACCGTGGACGGCATTGACGTGGACAAGGCGCCGTACGAGGTCAAGCGCATCCTCGGTTACATGCCGGACGAGTTCGGCGTGTACGACGGGATGAGGTTGCGCGAGTACCTCGACTTCTTCGGCGCGGCGTACAAGATTCCGAAGAAGCGGCGCGCGGGGATCATCGACGACGTGTTGTCGCTGACGGACCTCACGTCGCGCGCGGACGACTTCGTGAGCGCGTTCTCGCGCGGGATGAAGCAGCGGTGCTGCCTGGCGAAGACGCTGATTCACGATCCGAAGGTGTTGTTGCTCGACGAGCCGGCGAGCGGGCTCGATCCGCGCGCACGCATCGAGCTGAAGGAACTGTTGAAGACCCTGTGCACGATGGGCAAGACCATCCTGATTTCGTCGCACATCCTCTCCGAACTCG
>CAYUZD010000494.1:0-2228 GCA_964449475.1 uncultured Nitrospirales bacterium | reverse complement strand
CAACCGCAACGCCGTCGTCCACGGTCTCTACGGCAGACGCATCGCCGGCTGCGGCATCGACGGCCCCCTCGAACTCGAGGAGTACCTCTCCATCACCGCCGCCGTCGAACACCGCACCGGTGCGCACAACGACAACCCGCTCGGCGTCCACCTCGCGCACAGCATCGGCCTCGTCACCGTCATGCTCAACCGCGCCGCCCGCGCGATCAACACGAGTTCGCTCACCCAAAAAGTCGAGCACTCCGGCGACACCTTCCAGATGTCCACCGAAAAAGTCTCCGCCGCCCTCACCGCCTTCAGGATCCTCGCCTGCGAACAGCGCCAATGGATGCGCCACCTCGAACACACCTACCCCTACCAGCCCCCACAGCCCGGCGGTTCTTCTGAACAGACGGCAACGAAGGAAACCAACGCCAATCGTAACGCCGGCGTCTCGCCGGCACTCGACGCGCCCGCCCGTGGCATGAACAGCCCCGCTCCCCGTGGCATGGGCTTCCAGGCCATGCGAGACGAACCGGGAGGGTCGCCCTCCCGCACGACCGCCGCGCACACCAACGACTCCGCGAATTCACACGAAGACCGCGCACCCACAAGTGGCGCAGGCGTCCCGCCTGCGAGAATGGCCGGCCATGAAACCGGCACAGAAGAATTCACCGACACCGGCGACGTCTGCGACTCCGACATCGACGACGTGGCGACCGGCCCCGCCGGCACCGACGAAGAATGGGAAGAACTCCAGCGCGACATCGCCGAATACGACGCCGCCTGGGAAAAACGCGGATACCCCCTCCCGGCCATGCGCGCATCCAATCGAACCGCGCACAAGAAACACGCACATCAACGTAGCATGGGCGGCCCGCCCATGCAGCCCCCGCCGGTAGACCTGCTTTCGCGAACCGGCGCCCAAGGCGAAAGCGGCGTCCAGCCCCTTCACGCACACCCACAACCCTCCGCCTCACCCTCCCGTGATCTCGATCTACTCCGCGCCCGATTCATCGCGACTCTCAAGGCGATCCAGAAAAACCGATCGGAGTCAGACCCCAAGTGCGGCCCGGCGCCATGAAATCGAGTGCGAACCGGACGAAGATCCATGCACGCATCAACCACCTAACACGCGCAGTGCCTCGTCGACGCTCGACACGTACGTGCCGCCGAACAGGCGAACGTGCACGAGGAGCGGGTAGAGGTTGTAGACGTGGCGGCGGATCTCGAAGAAGCCCGGCGCGATCGGCCGCAGTTCGTTGTAGCGGTTGAAGAAATTCGCGCCGAAGGTGTTAAACAGCGTGATGAAGGCGAGTTCGATCTCGGGATGGCCAAAGTAGATCGCGGGGTCGATGAACCCGGTAATGTGATGGTCGCCCGCGAGCACGTTTCCGGACCACACGTCGCCGTGCAACAGCGACGGGGTCGCGGGTTCGTCGATCAAGTCGCCCAGCTTCTCCCCCAGCCGCTCAATCCGCCGCAGCAGCGCCACGGGGAGGCTGCCCTCAGCCCGGGCCCGGCGCGCGAACTCGATCAGCCGATGGTCGCGGAAAAAATCGATCCACGAATCCGAGTACGGATTGGGCTGGTCAAGCGAGCCTATCAACGTGTCGCGTTCGAGTCCGCACTGGGTCGCGGTCACACCGTGGAGCTCTGCGAGCAGTTCGGCCGCGTGCAACTGCGCGTTCGCGGAGAAGTGGCTCTCCCCCGGCACGACGGTCATCGCCAGCAGCTCCGGCGCGCTGTACTCCACGCGCGGCACCGGAAGCGTGCTATGCCGCGCGAGATAGTCGAGCATGAATCCCTCGACGTCGAGGTTCGGCTGCTTTCGCCGATCGACCTTTACCATCATCTCGCTGCCGTCGTCGAGGCGGACTCGGTACACCTCGCCGACGCACCCGCCGTGTTGGATGGAGAACTCGGCGATGGGCACGCCCAGCCGCGCGTTCAGTTCATCCGTGATGTGACCGAGCATGTCCGGCGAAGTGTTCGGCCACGATCGCGTCCAGCAACCCCTCGGACGCGCGGCGCACGAGGTGGAACACGCTCTCGAACCGGTCGAGGCCGCCGTAGTAGGGGTCGGGGACTTCCTTCTCCGGCCCGTCGGCGAGAAAGTCGCAGAAGAGCGCGATGCGCGCCGCGTGTTCCTTGGGTTGCCCGCTGAGCAGCAGCCGCAAGTGGTCCCGGTCCATGCCCAGGATGTAGTGGAACCGTTTGTAGTCCTCGCGGCGGACCTGGCGCGCGCG
>CAYUZD010000493.1:0-2232 GCA_964449475.1 uncultured Nitrospirales bacterium | reverse complement strand
CGCCGGATGTGGACGTTGTCCCAGACGCGCGTGTGATCGCCCAGGATGACGCCGTCTTCGACCAGCGCGGTCGGATGAACCACTACTTCCCGACCGCGATGTCCCGCGCCGAGGACTGTTCCTGGACTTCCACCCATTCGCCCGTCTCCAAGGATCGATACGCGGCCTCGACAACGGCCACCGATGAGAGGCCTTCCTCCTTGGTGATGCGAGGCGGTTCGGTGCCGCGGCACGCGCGGACAAAGTTTTCAACCTGATTGCGGAACGCGGCTATTTTATCGTATCCGTTGCCGAAGGCCATCCACTGGGCGTTTCCGCTGCGTTTGTAGTCCGACCCCTTCCAGCCGACGCGCAGGGCGCCTTCCGTGCCCGTAACGTCGATATAGGTCGCCGTGTCCACCTGGACGCTCCAGGACAGGCGGATGGTGCCCATCACGCGGTCGGCCGTGCGGAAGGAGAGCGTCACGGTGTCTTCGACCGGCAGGCCCGCGACGCGATTGCCCTCGAACGCAAACACGCTCGCGATCGGGCCGAGCAGGTAGCGGACGATGTCCACCGAGTGCGTGCCGTTGTCGATGAGCACGCCGCCACCCGAGACCGCGGGGTTCGAGTTCCAACGCTCGCGCATGTTCACGATGCCGCTGAAGCAATTGTCGTAGAAGAGGACGCGGCCCAGCATGCCGGAGGCAATCATCGACTTCGCGCGGATAACGTCGTCGGCGTACCGGAACTTCGACGCCATCATCAGCGTGCGCTTGGCGAAGTTGGCCGTCTCGACCATCGCCTGGGCGTCTTCGGTCGTCGTCGCGAAGGGTTTCTCGCACAGGACATGGACGCCGTTCGCCAGCAGCGTGGTCGCCGCGGCGCGGTGATGCGCCGGCGGCGAACAGATGATGGCCGCGTCAATGCCGGCGCCCGCAAACTTGTCCAGCGCGTCGAAGGCGGTGGCGCCGTTCGCTTCCGCAGTGGCGCGCGCCGCCTCGGGGCGCGTGTCCATCACGGCCGCGAGTTCGACGTCGTCCAACTGCGCGATGGCCTCGACGTAGGCCTGGCTGATGCGGCCGCAGCCGACCAAACCCAAACGCGTTACACTTGTCTGCATTGATCTCCCCTACTTCCGGAGGTCGCGCGCGGCGTCGATCACCGCATCGGCGATGTAGCGCACGTCGTCTTCGGTGTAAAACTCGTTCCACGGCAACACGCAGATGGTCGCGAGCGCCTCGACCGTGCCCGGGTATTCCTCGATGCGATACTCGACCGGCGGCAGGCCCGCGCGGTGCGGTCCGCGGAACGGGAACCCGCTCTTGCCGAACGTGACCTGGTCGCGAATGACCTCGCACTGGAACGCGGGCTTCTGGATGTAGCGCGGCGCGGAGAAGATGCCGCGGGCCTTGAGCGCGCGCGCGTAAGCGTCCACGCCGCCCTCGATCGTGTCCGCGTCCACGCGCAGGCAGTACTTCCAGTACACGTGCTTCGAGTTGGGCGTGACGCGCGGCGCGTGGACACCCTCGACGCCCGCGATCAGTTCCGTCATCAGGTTCGCATTGCGAATGCGCGCTTCGACGACCTTGTCCACCTTGGACAACTGGCCGCTCGCAACGGCGCCCTGCAGTTCGGTCATGCGGTAATTGAGGGCGAGGAAGTAGTGGTCCGGCTTCGGATCGCCATACCCCCAGGCCTTGTCGACGAACAACCGGACGCGGCGTTCGTAATCCTTGTTGTTCACGACGACGATCCCGCCCTCGCCCGTCGTCATGTGCTTGCCCTGCTGCAGACTGAACGCGCCGATGTCGCCGATCAAGCCCGCGCGGCGGCCGCCGAGGTCGGCGTAGAAGGCCTGGGCGGCGTCTTCGATGACCGGCAGGTTCCTGGCGCGGGCCAGCTCCATGATCGGACCCATCTCGCACATGTTGCCGAAGAGATGCGTGACGATGATGGCGCGTGTGTGCGGCGTGATCCGTTTCTCGATCGATTCCGCCGTCACGTTGTAGGTATACGGATCGACGTCCGCGAAAATCGGTATCGCCGTCTGATAAAGGATCGGCGTGATCGCGCCCATGTCCGTGATGCCGGTCGTGATGATCTCGTCGCCCGGCTCCGGATCGATCGCCGCGATCGCCGCATGGACCGCCGCCGTGCCCGAAGTCACGCAGCGCACGTACAACGCACCGTAGTGCTGGGCGAAATCCGCCTCGAACTGGTTGACCCAGGTACCCTTCGTGCAGTTCAGCG
>CAYUZD010000492.1:0-2235 GCA_964449475.1 uncultured Nitrospirales bacterium | reverse complement strand
CAGCGCATCGTGATGCGGTTCCACCCGCGCATCGCGCCAATCAAGGCCGCCGTGCTGCCGCTCGTGAAGAAGGACGGCCTCGCGGAACTCGCGCAGGAGTTCGAACTCAAGTTGCGCCGCAAGTTCGCGACCTTCTACGACCAGGGCGGCGCGATCGGCCGCCGCTACCGCCGCATGGACGAGGCCGGTACGCCCTACTGCATCTGCATCGACTACCAGACCAAAGAAGACGGCACCGTCACCATCCGCGACCGCGACTCCATGACCCAGGTCCGCATGCCGATGGACCAGGTGAGTGCATGGATCGATGAGCGCGTCAGCCCGAAATAGACAGGATTGACAAGATTTACAGGATTGGGTTCGGACCTCATCCATCCTGTAAATCCTGTCGAAGTTTTTTGAACGCTACCTCCGACTACCCGAGCTGTTCCTCGAGCGCCGTCCGCCCCGTCTGAATGTCCGCCTTGATGTAGTTCGTCGGCGGCACGGGCGACCCCGCGCGGCGCCGCATCGACAGCAACTGGCCGACATGCGTAAGCGCGTCCGCAAACGGCCCCTGCACGAGCTTGAGGTCCATGCCCGGATCGAGTGACGCGCCCGCGACAAGTTTCGCGTCCAGGTCCCCGAGCATCGCGTAAAACCGCTTCACTTCGCCGTCCCACTCCAGCTTCTCGTGCTTCACGCGCTCGGTGCGCGTAACCGTCGCATACGCGAACGCCAGCACATTCGTCATGTGCCACAACAACTCGCGCGCGCACCACCCATCCTCCGCGAGCCGCGCATCCTCAAACCCGGCCGGCGCGTCCCGCAGCGCCCGGCTCGATCGAAACGCGATCGTCGCCAGGAGATGACGCATAAGTCTTGTCGTATCCGGTGAAAGCGGTTCAGGCATGAATGATTCCTCATGTTGCGTGTTCGTCATCGTATGCATACTAATTGGAAAGCGCAATCTGGACACGGAGGCACAAAGCAAATTGTGGAACTCTCTGTGTTCTTTGTGTCTCTGTGTTTAGAATGGGGTCATGGACGACAAGAAACGGAAGAAGAAACAACGGCGCACGCGCAAAGCCGACTGGGAATTCCACCAGGACACTGCCTACTCGCGCGATCTCAAACGGCACATGCGCACAAACACCGCTGTGTCCGACGCCGCGCCCGTGCCGGACATTCCCGAGAATTTCGAGCCGAACGGCCTCGTGATCTCGCGCTCGCGCAAATGGGCGTTCGTCCAATGGAACGGCCGCGAGGACCTGTGCAAGCTCACCGACGATCTCGCGCAGCGCGGCGCGTCCCTCGCGCCCGGCGACCGCGTGCTCATCGAGGAAATCGAGGGTTCGCCGTGGGTCCGCGCCGTCGCCCCGCGCCGCACGAAGCTTAGCCGCCCAGCCATGGAGCACGCGGAGTCAGACGAGCAGATCTTCGCGGCGAACGTGGACGTGCTCGTGGTGGTCGCGGCCGTCGCGAAGCCCGCGTTCAAGCCGGGACTCGTCGATCGGTACCTGATCGCGGCGGAGATCGGCGGCGTCGAGCCGGTCCTGTGCCTGAACAAGATCGACCTGGTCGACGCGGAACCTCCGGAACTCCAGGCGTACCGCGACCTCGGCATCCACGTGATCGTCACAAGCTGCGAGACCGGCCAGGGACTGGACGAACTGCGCGCCGCGGTGCGCGGCAAGACCAGCGTTTTCGCGGGTCACTCCGGCGTCGGCAAGAGTTCGCTGCTGAACGCGCTGCAACCCGGACTCGATCTCGACACGCGCGAGATCAGCGAAGCGACGAAGAAAGGCAAACACACGACGACTACGGCGAAGCTCTACCGCCTCGACGACGGCACCACCGTCATTGACACGCCCGGGATCCGCGCGCTCGGCCTGTGGGAGGTCTCCCCGGAAGAAGTCGCCTACTACTTCCCCGAGATCGCCGAACACGCCGCCGGCTGCAAGTTCCGCGACTGCACGCACACGCACGAGCCCAAATGCGCCGTCCGCGACGCGGTCGAATCCGGCGCCATCTCCAAACACCGCTTCGCCAGTTTCCAGCGAATCCGCGACAGCCTCAAGGAAACTAAGGAATATTGAGGCCGTTCAAGATTCGCCGCAGACTCCGTTGGGAGGGCGAGCGTCCTCGCGAGCCGCGGTCGCGCTGCAGGCCGACCCTCCCACCAGCAAAAGTCCGACATCACACGTTGAACCGGAAATGCACCACGTCGCCGTCCTGGAAGACGTATTCCTTGCC
>CAYUZD010000491.1:0-2244 GCA_964449475.1 uncultured Nitrospirales bacterium | reverse complement strand
TCGAAGTCTTCGACTTCGACATGGGCCCCACCGGAATCGCTGGCCGCAGTTACGAATTCCTGCAGCGGCTCCTGAAATAGATTCGTCGTCGCCGCACAAATCCGCCGTTTTCGCCAGTGGTATAGTCGAGGATGCCATGCAGGATCCGTTCATTGAGCGGCTGCGCCATCTCTATGAAACCGGCCGCACCGAGCTGTTTATGTACGCCCTATCGATCACCAGACACCCCCAGCACGCCGAAGACGCCATTCACAACGCGTTTCAATCCGTGCTCCGCGTGCGGCGCAAGCCGGACGATTTGCGGCCGTATGTCTTTCGTTCAGTGAGGAACGCCGCGCTCGACCAACTCAAGGCCAACGGCCGCGAACAGCCGCTGCCGGAAGTCTTCGATCGCGCCGGCGCGCCCGATCCCGCGCTCCCCGCATTGATCGAGGATCTCCTGCAACACCTTTCGCCAGACCACCGCGAGGCCGTCGTCCTCAAGACCTTCAGCGGCCTCACCCTGCGCGAAATCGCCGAGGCACGCGGCGTATCCATCAACACCGCGGCCTCCTGGTACCGCCGAGGCCTCGACCACCTGCGCCAACTCATGGAGGAAGTCCCGAATGGACCCGATCGAAAAGCTACTCAGTGACCTCACGCCCGCGCGCGCGCCCGATCGTCTCGACCGCACAATGGCCAGCCTGTTCGACAGTGCCAACCGCCGCGCCCGCACGCGACGAATCTTCCGTTCGGCCGCAGCGTTGGCTCTCACGCTTGCGGCGGGCCTGGGCATCGGCTACGGCGCCGGGCGTTCTAGCGTCCCGCACGCGCCATCAGAAATTACCTATGTCCTGCCGGCGCCACCGGCCGCGCCGGAGACGTTCTTCGACTACTCCAATCAGGGCGAACAGTTCGACACCGGCTCCGTCCGGATGAGTGTGAGCATCCGTCCGTTGGACACGCCGGATCCCTCTGGCACCGATAGGGGCATCTGACGTGCGTCCGCAAACGAATTCGATGAGGCGCGCAATTTCCCTCGTCGCGTTGTTCATCGCCGCCGCGGCCTGCGATGCCGACGAACCTCGGATCATCTCGGCGACTGTCGACCTCTATCGCGTGTCCGGTGTGCCAATTACGACCGTGGACGAGCAGTACGCGCGGCAACAGACGAACGACGAACTCGAGGCAGCGCTTGAGGTGCCGTATGTTTCGATCAGGGTGGGTACAGGCCCGATCCACGTGAGCGAATTTCTCGATGCTATTGATCGACGCCTGCCCGTTCCTATCGAGGTCGATGAGGGCGTTATCGCGCCCAAGGACGCTCCGGACGCTGCGTCATACCGGACAGACGGCCTAGTGCAGTCGTCGAGAATCGACGGCACGACGATGCGCGATGCATTGCGGCGTCTGCTCGAACCACTCGGGCTCGGTTTTGTCGTCGAGCCAAGCCGCATTCGCATAGCGCCAACGGAATCGATCGCGGCCGAACCCGCGGTGCGAACCTACCCACCCTCGAACGAATACACTTACATTCAAAATGGCGGTGTACGTATCGGCCACGCGTTCGCCCGGCTCGGAGCCGATGCTCTACCCGACGATCACGACACATTTCGGCAGGAGGGAAAAGTCACGCTACTCGCCCGTCCTAGGATCGCGTTCCGCATCGATTCGGAGGCGTCGGTCCAAATCGAAGGTATGTCGCCCGCCGAATACCTGGAACCCAAACCCGACGATTCCAGCGATGAGAAGGAGTTCGTCCTGCGCGAAGAAAAAGAGTGGATGGGGATGAACCTCAAGGTCAAGGTCGCCGAGATCACCGGCGGCATCGCGCGCGCGAGCTTCGTGCTCCAGACCAGGTACATCGGCGATCGCGCCGTACTCGATGGCACCTCCCTGCGCGCCGGCCGCCCGATCTTCCATCGCCGCGAAATCAACACCGAGTTCTCCGTCAACCTCGGCCACCGCATCGCGCTCCTCACCCGCGTCGCCGACACCTCGGACGACGTGTTCCTGATGCTGATTCGCCTCGACGAGTTGCCCGCTGAGCTAACCCACAAAGAACTGGCCAAGGACATCCGAGACCGCTATCCAGACGTAACCCATCCCCAATACACCGTGGAATTGAACTTCCTGCATGTCAGGGGCGAACCGGACTGGAACTGGTGGACCCGGCGCTCGGGAGTGGAATGCGAGATCGTCGAAGGGGCAGGCGGCGCACTTGGCCCAGTGGCGTTGACGCAGGACTTCGAGCTGCCCCAACGC
>CAYUZD010000490.1:0-2246 GCA_964449475.1 uncultured Nitrospirales bacterium | reverse complement strand
GGTTCCTCGATTTCGGCGGCGGGCAGATCCGCGATCGCGGGGCGCACGTGTTCAATCTGGCGTCGTGGGTGCTCGGGCTGGACAATCGCGCGCCGATACGCGTCAGCGCGACGGGTACGCCGCCGCCGAGCGGGATGTACGACTGCCCGCAGAATTTCGAGGTGACGATTGAGTACAAGGACCCCGACCTGACGCTGATCTGGCGGCAACCGGGCGTGAAGGCGGCAAACCATGACTTCGGGGCCGTCTACCACGGGACGGACGGCAAACTGATCGTGCGCGGCGGCGACGGCGGGACGTTCGTGGACGATCCGATCGTGAAGAACTACCGGCCGGCGGACGGCGAGAAGCAGTGCGAGGTTAGTTCCGGGCAACACACGAACTGGCTCGAGGCGATTCGCGGCGAACGCGAGCGGCCGATCATGAATATCGAAGCGGCGTACCACATCGCGGTGAACTGTATCCTGGCAAACCTGTCGTACCGGCTCGGCCGGCCGCTGGAGTGGAACGGCAAGAACCAGCGGATCGTGGGCGACGACGCGGCGAACCAGTGGCTCGGCAAACCCGGCCGCAAGGAATACCACCTCTAAAATTCGGACCGTCCGTACGGACGCAGGGAGACGTGTGTGCGGACGATCGTCGTCACGGGTGCGAACGCGGGGATCGGCAAGGCGGTCGCGTCGCAGCTTGCGCAAGCGGGCCACCACGTCGTGGCGGTGTGCCGGAATGAGGCGAAGGGCCGCGCGGCGGTGGACGAGATCAAGGCGGCGGTGCCGGGCGCGAAGATTGACCTCGTCGTGGGCGACGTTTCAACGGTTGCATCGACGCGTGCGCTGGCGCAGAAGCTGCTCGCGGCGTATCCCGCGATCCACGTGCTGATCAACAACGCCGGCGTGTGGATGGACCGGCGCGTGCTGAACGCCGACGGTATCGAGACGACGTTCATGGTGAACCATCTCGCGCCGCACATGCTCTCGCTGTTGTTGCTCGACCGGCTCAAGGCTTCGGCCCCGGCGCGGATCGTCAACGTGAACGCCGGATTGTACGCGCTGGGCGAGGCGGACCTCGACCAACTGCCGACGGGCGCGAACTTCAAGAAGTTTAAGACCTACATGCACACGAAGCTGTGCAGTGTGCTGGTGACGATGGAACTTGCGCGGCGGATCGAGGGCACCGGCGTGACGATCAACGCATTGCACCCTGGCGTCATCAACACGAACCTTGGCGCGTCGCGATCGCCCATCGGCTTGTTGCTGAAGGTCGTCAAACGGTTTTGGATCGAGCCGGAAGCGGGGGCAAAACCCGTCGTGAAGCTGGCGATTGACCCGGAACTCGAGGGCGTATCCGGCAAATACTTCGATATTTTCAAGGAAGTGCCGCTCGCGGAGAACGCGCGCGACCCCGAACTCGCCCGGCGGACGTGGGAGCTGAGCGCGAAGCTGACCGGCTGCGGATGAGGCGGAAATGAGCGCAGACCGATCCAGCGACACCTCGCCCGAGGGTTTGGTGACGATTCCATCGTTCCGCGAGGCGCTGCGGACCTGGGTCTACATCGGGCTGAACAGTTTTGGCGGGCCCGCGGGCCAGATCGCCGTGATGCACCGCGTGATCGTCGACGAGAAGAAGTGGATCGGCGAGAAACGGTTCTTGCACGCACTGAATTTTTGCATGCTGTTGCCGGGTCCCGAGGCGCAACAACTCGCGACCTACATCGGCTGGCTGATGCACGGGTGGCGCGGCGGATTGGCCGCGGGAACGCTGTTCGTCGTGCCGGGCGCGGCCGTGATCCTGCTGCTGAGCTACCTCTACGCGGGCTACGGCGACGTGCCGGCGATCGAGGCGCTGTTCTTCGGACTCAAGAGCGCCGTGCTGGCCGTCGTGGTCGAGGCCGTCATCCGCATCGGTAAACGCGCGTTGAAGTCGCGCGTCGCGTACGGCATCGCGGCGGCGGCGTTCGTCGCAATCTTCTTCTTCATCGTGCCGTTCCCCGTCATTGTGGGCGCGGCCGCGCTGTTCGGCTTCGCGCATTTCGCGCTGGGCCGCCGCGAGGGCGACGCGCCCGAAACTGTATTGCCGCAATCGCGCCCGCGCCTCTCGCGCACTGTCCGCGTGCTGGTCCTGGGATTGCTCCTGTGGTGGGGACCCGTCGCGGCAATCGGCCTCGCGCTCGGCCCGGAAAACGTCTACTTCGAGTCGTCGGTATTTTTCAGTAAAGCGGCGGTGGTGACGTTCGGCGGCGCGTACTC
>CAYUZD010000489.1:0-2249 GCA_964449475.1 uncultured Nitrospirales bacterium | reverse complement strand
GAACTCGATCAGACGCTCGACGCCGCGCGCCTCGTCTTCCGGACGCTCTGACCCGTGGATCGCCGCCAGATTGAACGCGTCACGAGTCCCGCGGTCGCCGTTGCGGTGGTCGTCTGCGCCGCGCTCGTCGTCTTCGATCCGGATCGCGCGATGCTCTGGATCGTCCCTGCGCCGATCGTCGCCGCCATCGGTTGCCTGCTCGGCATGCAGCTCTCGATCAGGATGCGCGCGACCGCCGCCGCGTTCGTGTTTTTCGCCGAAGCGCTCTTCTGGCTTGGCGCCGCCGCGTTTCTAGTCCGGTTATTCGTTACTCGATCGTGACCACCGGCGGATTCGCGAAATCGTTGTAATACTCCGCGACCTGCGCGCCCTTCGCGTCTCCTGAGTGCACATAGATCCGGTAAGAAAACGACAGCGTCCCGTTCGCCTCGACCGTGTGGTCGCCGTTCTTCGCGCCGTTGTAAAAATGCGAATACCCGAACGGGTTCGCGCCCATCAGGCCGTAATCCCGCACGTGCCAGTGCGTCGGATACCGGAAACTCGAAGGGCTGTCGAACACCGCGATCCCGCGTACGCCCGCGCCCTCGATCGTCCCTGAGTAGTCGCACCACGCCGCCGGCTTGCCCCACGCCGCCGTGCCGCCCGTCACGCCTTCGCTCGTCGTGATCGTGCCCGTGCCGCCCCGCTCGCGCAGCGCGTCCGCCACGCGCACGGACACAATCCCGCCCTCCTTCGTGTCGCCGAACTTCACCGCGCCGTAACTCGCGACGAACCGCACATCGACGTCGAACAACCGCGCGCCGGAATCGGACGGCGATGCGTAAAAGCGAAACGTCCGATGCTCATCTATCACCGGTTTGTGGTCTTTGTCTTCCCAGACAATGTGTGTCGTGATCCACCCGCACGCGTTGCCCGAACCAAATTCGATCGATTCCGTCCGCTGCCAGCCGGTCCGTTCGCCGTACTCCCAGTAGTCGTGGCCGTTGATGTCGCCGTAGCCCGTCCAGAACGACACATGGTGCGGATGGTCCTTCGACGCGCCCTCTGCGTCCATTGGCCAGTCGCGCGTCACGGACGCGTCGCCCTCCGCCTTGACGGGCCACAGATACGGCTTCCGGTTCTCGTTCGAGTAGTGATACGAAGTGAACAACTCGTTACGCAGGTATACGTCGATTATGTCTGCGCCTTCTTGTTTCACAAGACGCACAGCAGGCGGCTGGCCATTGCTCTCCGTGCGCAACACTTTCAAGCCCTGCGGTCCGCCCGGCAGATCCAAAACTCTCATCCACGCTTCACCGTTCGCGACCGTGATGGGGTAGGACAAATACCGATGATTGCCGGCGACGGGCACTGCAACGAATACCCCCGGCTCGAACCCCTCTCCTATCTTGATCGGGATTGCGCGACCGCCGGGCGCCTCGACGGTTAGCGTCCTGCCTGCGAGGGAGACAGTCTGCGCGGACGCCCATCCGACGAGCACGAAGAGACTGAGAATGTTTACGAATACGCGCATGAACGAACGCTCCGATGAGTTTTTTCGCATCGTACCAGTCTAACCCCACGTCCACAAGGAAGTTAGCTGCAACATCCCGTCAACCGAAAAGCGTTCCAAAAAGAAAACTGTTAACACGAAACTAATAAATTCCTATCTCGGCGACAACTGTTGACTGGCACTCTATGTAGGACGAGAAATGCTCGAAAACGTGGTACGGGGGACAGTCCAGCATGAAGATCGATCTCCACTGCCATAGCAAGCACTCCGAGCGCCCGACACTCTGGCTCATGCAGAAGCTCAATTGCCCGGAGAGCTTCACCGAGCCGCTCGACCTTTACCGCCGCGCGCGGGAACTCGGCATGGGCTGCGTCACCATCACCGACCACAACGTGATCGACGGCGCGCTCGAGATTGCGCACTTGCCGAACACGGTCATCGGTTGCGAGTACACCACTTATTTTCCTGAAGACCATTGCAAGGTCCACGTTCTGGTCTACGGCATGACGGAGTCGCAACACCAGGATCTCACCGCTGCGCGCGAGAACATCCACGACCTCGTGCGCTATGTGCAGCAGAACCAACTCAAGCACGTCTGCGCGCACCCGCTCTTCTGGATCAACGATCGGTTGACCTTCGAACACATCGAACAACTCCTGCTGCTGTTCAAGAACTGGGAATGGAACGGCGACATGGTGCACGAGATGAACCAGTCGATGCTGGGCCTGCTCGACACGCTCACGCCGCTCAAGATCGC
>CAYUZD010000488.1:0-2252 GCA_964449475.1 uncultured Nitrospirales bacterium | reverse complement strand
AGAACCCGGAGGGCGCGGACCCGGTGCCGCTGTTCGCGGTGCAGCGGTACGGCGAGGGCCGGTGCGCGGCGATGGCGACGGGCGACACGTGGCAATGGCAAATGCGGTCGGAAGCGGGTGACGACCGCCACGCGCGGTTCTGGCGGCAGGTGGTGCGTAACCTGGTGAAGGACGTGCCGGACGCGGTGGCTTGGCGCGGCAAACTGGACGCGTACACACAGGGTGACGAGGCGGCGTTTGAATTTCTGGTGCGCGACGACGCGTTTGACCGGCGGGAGGCGGCACAGTGCAGCGTGACCGTGACCGCGCCGGACGGCACGGAGCACTCGTTGCCGGTCGAGGAATCGCTCGAGGAATCGGGCGTGTACCGCGCGCCGTTCACGCCGGAGGTGGCGGGCCTGTACCGCGTGGCGCTCGCGGCGCAGGACGAGAACGAGAAGACCGTGGCGCGGCTGGACGAGGCGTTCCTCGTGCAGCCGGATCACCGCGAGTTCCGGCAGGCGCAATACAACGCGGAGTACCTGCGAGACCTCGCGGAGTCGCACGGCGGGCGGATGTATTCGATGGACAATCTTGCGGCGCTCGCGGACGACATCCCGGTGCCGCCGTCGCTGGACGCGAAGGACCTCGTGCTGCACCTGTGGCACCTGCCGGGGTTCTACGTCGCGCTGGCGGCGTTGATGTTGGCCGAGTGGTTCCTGCGCCGAAAGGCGGGCCAGGCGTGATGCGATCGATCCGGATTCGCGGAGCCGTGCTGGTCGCGGCGGCGTGTTGCGCGTTGGGCGCGGCCCGGGCGGACGCCGCGTCGCACCACGTGATCCTGTGCGGGAGCGGCGGCGAGAGCGAGTTTTCCGAAGAGTTCCGCGATTGGGGCACGCGCCTGCGCACGGTGCTGATCGACCGGCTGAACGTCCCGGCGGAAAACGTTTCGTTGCTGATGGAATCCGCGGTGGACGGTTCCAGCGACGCGATCGGCCTCGAGGCCATCCGGGGCCTGTTCAAAACCCTCGGCACGCGCATGAACCCGGCGGACGGCGTCGCGGTATACCTCATCGGCCACGGGTCCTATTTGAAAGACGAGTCCAAGTTTCAGATTCCCGGCGAGGACCTCACCGCGAATGCGCTCGAGGGGATGCTCGCGGAGTTGCCGGCGGCGCACGTGACCGTCGTGAACGGTACGTCCAGCAGCGCGGGATTCATCAATGTGCTGAGCGGGCCGAATCGCGTGATCTGTTCGGCGACCAAGAGCACGACCGAATCGAATGCGACGGAGTTCATGCGGTTCCTCGTCGAGGGCCTCGAGGACGGCAGCGCGGATCGCAACCGCGACGAGCGGATCTCCGTGCTGGAGGCGTGCGAACAGGCGGCGGAACTGACTGCGTCGTGGTACACCGCGTCGACCCTGATCGCGACCGAGCACGCGATCCTGGACGACAACGGCGACGGGCTGGGCACGCGATTGCCGATATCGGCGGTGCTGGACGAGGGCGGGCCGGTGGACGCGGCGATCGACGGCGAACTCGCGGGCAACATTTACCTCAAGGACTACAGCTTCCCCGAAGCGGCGCCGAAGGAGCTGATCGACCGGTACCTGTCCACGCTCGATGCGGTCGCGGCGTTGCGCGCGCGCAAGGCGGAACTGGCGGAGGCGGACTACTACGCGCAGCTTGAAACACTCCTGCTCGACGCGGCGCGCGCCAACCGCGAGATTCGCGGGTATGCCGAGGCACCGGTAGCTGCGCAGCCGTAGCGCGCTGCGGTCCGAAAACGGACTTAAGCTCGTCCACGCTTGAGCTTGCCGCGCGATGTCCATCCGTGCGGTTGCGCTGCCGACACGCTGTCACTATGATGCGGGAAGAGCGCCGGTCCGTCGCGGCCGGGGAGTCGATCGGGCCACGGGACGGAGCGCCGCATGAGTAGTTCCCTCGCAGTCGTCATCCTCTACCTTTCCGGCGTCTCGGCCATCGGCATCCTGCTCATGCGGCGCACGGCGGGCTCGCGCGATTGGGCGGTCGCGGGCGGCGGGATGAGCCTGTGGATGGTGGCGTTCGGCATCGCGGGCACGCGCATCGGCGGGGCGGGCACGTACGGCGTCGCGGGCGACGTGATGACGGGCGGCGTCTGGAACATGTGGTGGTACGGCATCAACACATTCCTTGCGCTGGCGATTGTGGGCGTGTTTTTCGCACTGCCCTACCGCCGGCTGAAGCTGCAGACCGTCGGGGAAATCTTCACGCAGCGCTACGGCACGC
>CAYUZD010000487.1:0-2256 GCA_964449475.1 uncultured Nitrospirales bacterium | reverse complement strand
CGCCTGCAGCACACGCGCGCGTTGCCGGTAACCCGGATTCAACACCGTCATGCGGGCGGCGGCCGGACTTGCCGGGTCGAGTGTGACCTTGGGCAACTCGGGGCCGGTGGCGGACAGCGGAGAGAGGGGCGGGTACTCGCGATTGAGATGCGTCCAGTCGCCCGCGTCCGGCCGGATTTCGGGGAACTCGCCCGATTCATTCGCGCCGGCCCAGTGCGTGTAGGCCTCGGAAAGCAGCAGCGACACCTGGTATTCCTGGATTTCGAGGTCCTCCAGCGCTTCGAGTTCGATCTCGATCGACAACGCGTCGTTCGTTGCCGGCGCAAGCGTCCAATGCATGCGAAACGGGAAACGCCGGGACGTGCCGCTGACGCGCAGGGCGTCGCCGGAGCGCTCGACACGGTCCCAGCGCAGGTTGATGCTGTCGTTCCAGAGATTCCGGATCAGGAGGGACGAGTACAGGTGCAACACATCAGAAATCGGCGCGCCGTTGTAGGACAGACGTAGCTGGCCGCGATCGAATCGGCCGCGCAGGCCGCCAGACACGACGGTCTGCCGCGCGCTCTGCTGGCCAAGCTCCGAGAGGAGACGTTCACGGCTCGTGCCGATCGTGAAGCGCGCCGTGAACGCCTCGGTCCGTCCCGCTGGCAGCGCCTCGCGTGACTCGCCCGGGTGCTCGCCGATGCTGAAGATCCGGGAACGCGACATGAACTCCGAGTTCGACCACCATCCCCGCAGCCCCGGCCGAGTGGAGGTCAGCGTCATCAGGACCGCGTGCACGTTGCCTTCGTTCTCCGACAACAATCCGGCATGCTCGCAGAGCAACTCGGGCGACTTGACGGCCATCCAGACGGTGTCTTCCGGCGTGATGTCGTGGAACACGCCCGAGGCGTCGTCGTACGTCCACCGGGTGTAGCCTGTCGGAAACGAGGCGATGGCCTCGATGGCCTGCGGTTGAAGCGGCTCATCGCACTCGTACGCGACGGACCAGACGAAGTCTTCGCCTTCGATGCGAAGGTCCCAAACGAACGTCAGGCCCAGCTTCGCCAGGCGGCCGCGCGCGATGCAGTGCGTCTCCGACTTGTCCGTCACCTGCCATTTCGCATCGGCGGAGTTGTACCAGGAGTTCAAGTGGAAGATCTGGTTGCGCAGTCCGCCTGGCGCCGTGACCTCGTCCTGGTTGTAGAAGAGCGAGATACGGCCATTGCAGAAGATGGCCTCGAGCGGACCGGCGCGCATGGTGTGCAGGCCTTCGGGCGCGCCGACCTGACGTAGATAGAAATCGATCGCCTTCGCCGGGGAGTCGCGCAGGACCAGTTTGCCCTGGCTGAGCAGCACGACGCGCTTGCACAGCACGTTCACGATGGACAGGTCATGTGACACGAAGAGAATCGTCTTGCCCTGTTCCATCAGTTCGCCGATCCGGTTCCGGCAACGGCGCTGGAATTCTTCGTCGCCGACGGCGAGCACCTCGTCGATGAGGAAGATGTCGGGATTGGTGAACGTCGCGACCGCGAACCCGAGCCGGACGTACATGCCGCTGGAATAGGTCGCGACGGGGTGGTCGATCGCGCGCGCGAGTCCGGAGAATTCGATGATCTGGTCCATCATCTCTGCGGCCTGCGCGTGCCGAACGCCGTGGATGCCCGCGTTAAGATAGACGTTCTCGCGGCCAGTTAGCATCGGGTGGAACCCCGCGCCGAGTTCGAGGAGCGACGCGACCCGGCCGTTCACCTGCACGTGGCCGGAAGTGGGCGTGGTGACGCCGGCGATGATCTTCAGTAACGTGCTCTTGCCGGAACCGTTCGCGCCGATGATGCCGACGGACTCGCCGGGGTCAACCGTAAACGAGATGTCCTGTAACGCGGCGGATTCGCCGGGCCGCACGCCGCGAATCCAGTCGCCGATGCCTCCGCGGCCGAGAAACACGCGCGTGCCGCGGGACGCGCGGTAGAGCTTGGAAACGCGGTCGACTTGAATGATCGGCATGCGGCCCGCCCGTCAGAGTTGGTCCGCGAGAATGCCCGCGCGTCGCCGGAAGAGCACGATGCCGCCCGCGAGCGCCGTGACCGCGACGACGGCCGGCCAGATCACGTTCGAGGGAGAGGGCGGCTGGCCTAGCAGCAGCGCCTCCCGAAAGGCGGAGATGATCCCCACCATCGGATTGGCGAGATAGAGGTAGTAGAGCGCGGACCACCCGCGATCGGCGAGCGCCGCCTGCACGAGCGACGGCTGATAGAGCACGGGCGTCGCGTA
>CAYUZD010000486.1:0-2260 GCA_964449475.1 uncultured Nitrospirales bacterium | reverse complement strand
GGCCGCTGGGATTACATCTTCAGCTTCATCAAGCGCCTGCGCAAGCACCCGGACGTCATCCTCCCCGATCGCGGCCAGGTCACGATGACGAACCACTTCATGCGCTCCTACTCGCTCCTCTGCATCAAGACCTGCCACAAACGCGGCACGCACGCCATCGGCGGGATGGCGGCGCAGATCCCGATCAAGAACGACCCCGCCGCGAACGACGCCGCGCTTGCCAAGGTCCGCGCCGACAAGCGCCGCGAAGCTACCGACGGCCACGACGGCACGTGGGTCGCCCATCCCGGCCTCGTCTCGATTGCGATGGAAGAGTTCGACGCGGTCCTCGGCGAAAAACCGAACCAGATCGACAACCTTCGCGAAGACGTCAACGTCACCGCCGAGGACCTCCTGCGCGTTCCCGAAGGCCAGATCACCGAGGCCGGCGTCCGCACGAACATCGGCGTCGGCATTCAGTACATGGAAGCCTGGCTCAGCGGGAACGGCTGCGTGCCGCTGCACAACCTGATGGAAGACGCTGCGACGGCCGAGATCTCCCGCACGCAGCTCTGGCAGTGGATCCACCACCCCAAGGGCGTCCTTGCGGACGGCCGGCGGCTCACGCTCGACATGGTCCGCCAGTGGACCAAGGAAGAACTCGCGAAGATTCGCCAGGAAGTCGGCGCAGGCCGCTACGATTCGGGCAAGTTCGCCCGCGCAGCCGAACTCTTCGACAACATCATCGCCGACGACAATCTCGACGAGTTCCTGACCTTGCAAGCGTACAAAGACCTGGACTGATGTCAGCCCAGGGATGCGGCATATAAAATAGCGGCGCGAAACCACGGAGCGAGGCTGGGCAGGCGCGGCAGCGCGAGAGACCCGGCAGTCCACATCACGGAGGAAGTCAGCATGGCCACCATAGAAGAACGGGCGAAGAAACTGGAGGAGCGTGTGATGAGCCACACGATCGATCCGGAGAAAGTCGCCCACGTCAAGCGCCTCTGGGACACCGACCCGCGCTGGAAGGGCATCAAGCGCCCCTACTCCGTCGAGGACGTGCTCAAGGCCCGCGGTACGCTCCGCATCGAGCACACCTTCGCCCAGGCCGGCGCCGCCCGCCTCTGGAAGCTCCTCACGACCGAGGACTATATCCATGCCCTCGGCGCGCTCACCGGTAACCAGGCCATCCAGCAGGTCGAAGCCGGCCTGAAGGCCATCTACCTCTCGGGTTGGCAGGTCGCGGCGGACGCGAACCTCGCGCTCGAGATGTACCCCGACCAGAGCCTGTATCCGTCGAACAGCGTTCCGGCCGTCGTCAAGCGCATCAACAACGCGCTGCGCCGCGCCGACCAGATCCAGGTCCTCGACGGCCGCAAGAACGGCCCCTACTGGTTCGCGCCGATCATCGCGGACGCGGAGGCCGGATTCGGCGGCGCGCTCAATGCGTTCGAGCTGATGAAACAGATGATCGAAGCGGGCGCCGCGGGCGTCCACTTCGAGGACCAGCTCTCGTCGGCCAAGAAGTGCGGTCACATGGGCGGCAAAGTGCTCGTCCCCACGTCCGAGTTCATCACGAAACTTTGCGCCGCCCGGTTCGCGGCCGACGTCGAAGGCGTGCCGACGATCCTCATCGCGCGCACCGACGCCGAAGCCTCGAAGTTCATCACCACGGACGCGGACCCGCGCGACCACGAGTTCATCCTCGATCGCAATTCGCGCACGAACGAAGGCTTCTACCCGATCCGCGCCGGCATCGAGTGCGCCATCGCGCGCGCCAAGGCCTACGCGCCGTATGCCGACATGGTGTGGTGCGAGACCTCCGTGCCCGATCTCGAGGAAGCCAAGCACTTCGCGGAAGCCGTCAAGAAGGACTTCCCCGACAAGATGCTCAGCTACAACTGCTCGCCGTCGTTCAACTGGAAGCGCCACCTCAGCGAGGACGTCATCAAGAAGTTCCAGCGCGAACTCGCCGCGATGGGGTACAAGTTCCAGTTCGTCACGCTCGCCGGCTTCCACGCACTCAACCTCGGCATGTTCAACCTCGCCCGCCAGTACCGCGACAAGGGCATGGCCGCCTACGCCGAGTTCCAGGAAGACGAGTTCAAGTACGAGAAGTCCGAAGGCTACATGGCCACGAGCCACCAGTCCTTCGTCGGCGCCGGCTACTTCGACCGCGTCATCAACGCCGTCACCATCGGCGGCAGCGACCTCGCCGCGCTCAAAGGCTCGACCGAAGAGGCGCAATTCAACTAAACTACCGTCGCTCGCTTGTCGG
>CAYUZD010000485.1:0-2274 GCA_964449475.1 uncultured Nitrospirales bacterium | reverse complement strand
GCGACCGGGTTGACGTATTCGAGGTGGCTCGGGTTGAAACAGAGCGCGAGGTGGATCTTCGCGCCGCGGGCGGTGTGCCAGTCGGTGTGGTAGCCGAGGTGGTACTTCACGTCGCCGCGGTGGGCGTAGGCCTCGGGATCTTTGTCCTCGTACTCTCGGAAGATTTGCGCGGGGTCCTTGCCCATGATGTTCGCGAGGACGTTGAGGCGGCCGCGGTGGGCCATCGCGACGACGATTTCCTCGACGCGCTGTTCACCGGCGCGTTCGATGGTCATGTCGAGCAGCGGGATGAGGCTCTCGGCGCCTTCGAGCGAGAAACTCTTCGCGCCGGGATACTTGCGCTGGATGAAGTCCTCGAAGATCGTCGCGTCGGTGAGGCGCGTGAGGATGCGGAGCTGCTGTTCGCGCGCGAGTTGGAGGCGGTTCTCGCTGCGTTCCATCCAGTTCTGGAGCCAGTCGCGGATTTCGAGGTCGTCGATGTGCATGAATTGCACGCCGATGGAGCGGCAATAGGTATTTTGCAGGCGCGCGATGATCTCGCGCAGCGTGATCGTGCCGTCGCCCGCTATTGCCGCCGCGGCGAATTCATAGTCGAGCTCCGCGGGACCGAAGCCGTAGAACGCGGGGTCGAGTTCGGGGAGTTTGATGGACGGCGTGCCGACGGCGCTCTGGCACGCCATGAGGTGCCCGCGCACGCGGTAGTTGCGGATGAGCAGGTCGACCTTGTGCTGGAGCGCGCTGGCCTGCGTGATGTGATCGCGGACCGCGGCGCCGTTCGCGTGGCCGTTCGCGCCGCGCGGGTTGAAGATCGAGCGCGGGGAGAAGCTCGGGCCGAGGCGGGGCGGCAGGCCGCGGGTCACTTCGCCGTTGAACGACGAGAAATAGCGCGCCCACTCTTCCGGCACGGACTCGGGGTGCGCGAGATAGTCCTCGTACATCCCCTCGAGAAAGGCGAGGCTATGTCCGCTCGGTTGAGGCCCCTCGTCGCTCATCCCGCTGTGCATCCAGGCAGGGGTGGCCGCGCTCAGTCCGCGGCGGTGTCCCGGCGGGCGCCCCCACGACGCCGTTGGGCCAGGCACGTTCCCCGATGAGGAATTCTAGCGATTTTCGCGTGGGATTGCACGTTGCGGTCGCGCGGAGATTTCGTGGCGGGCGAAATGACGCCGATCGATTACGCGATGCCCAATTTTTGTCTGACGTGCGGGACGACGTCGGTGATGAGGCTGGCGACTGGGATGCCGGCGGTTGCAGTTTGGCGATCCTGGAGGAGGCAGTGTCGTCTTCGCCGCCGAGGATGGCGCCGGTTCAGGAGACAAGAGGATTTCGGGTTGAGAGGCCCGGAAAGCGGCTGAAGTCGCGGTCGGCGGTCCATAGCTCCGTGACGCCGTGGTGTTGACAGAGTGCCGCCACCTTGGCGTCGTGCACCTGGGGTCCGATCGTTCGGCCACTCATCAGCGCCGATCGCAAGCTCGACCAATAGCTTTCCGACTCGGCGAGTAGAATGAGGGATGGTGACTCCAACCAGGACTCAACTTGCTCGATGGCTTTTTGCAATGGCGTCGGCGGCGCGTAGATTCTAGGGTGGGTCGTTACGCCCAGGAATTCGTGCAGGCAAGGCCAGGGGATGGCCCACGATCCACTGCCTTCCGCCAGTTTCGTCATGCATCGTACGGCAGGCTCGTACCATTGGGAATCTTTGCGGTGCGCGTAGACCAGCAGGTTGGTATCGACCGCAATCACCCGCCGCGTCCTTCGTAGATCGCGTCCCGGATTTTTTCCCAGCTTGCACCCTCAAACTCGGGCTGAAGGCCTTTGCCTTTGAAACCGGCATCTCGAAGGCGAAATTGGCCGCGCTGGGACTTGCGTTCGGAGATGAGGCGGCGGAGTCCCTCCTCGATGAGCGCCTTCAAGGTCGTGTGTCTCTGGCGTGCGAGTTTCCTGGCCTCGTCCAGCAGGCTGTCGGGAATTTGTACGGTTGTCTTCATATGGCTAACCATATCATTGAATATGGTGATATGTCAAGTTTCAAGAGCGTGTGATTCTGGGAGGGACGCCTTAAGCCAACTTGTCATCCTGAGCGGAGCGAAGGATCTCTTTGGGAGGGCGACGTCGCTGGTGTGCGAGATCCTTCGCTTCGCTCAGGATGACTTTAGAAGCTACTTCATAAGTCGAAGAGCTGTAGGAGCGGCCCCCTGTGATCGCCCAGATCCGTAGTAATCCACGAGCGGCGCGGGCAACCACAGGGGGTTGCCCCTACTTATGAAACGGCCTCTA
>CAYUZD010000484.1:1219-2295 GCA_964449475.1 uncultured Nitrospirales bacterium | reverse complement strand
CCAGCCCGGACCCGCCGCCGGCATTCTACCGGTCAGGCGCCCTCGAAGGCCCAGGCGTGCGGCCAAGGGTGTGCAGCCGCGTTCGCTCCCTCGTGGTGGCCCACGTCAACGCCAGTCGCGAACGCCCGGATATGCTGCCATCCTGCCGCCGCGGCAGTCAAACCCGCGACGGGTCAGTCGCCCGCCTTCACCGCGCGCATGACCTCGTCAATTCCCGGCGCGACGGGGTCCGCCGAATGCCAGATTTCGGCAAGGCGGCGGTATGCGTCACGCGCCTTATCTGCATCGCCTAATACGCTCGCGGCGCCCCCTAAGCCCGACAGCGACGACGCCCTGAGCGGACTTTGCTCGAGCTGGCGCTCGTACGCGTCGATGGCCTCCTCGTACCTACCGGCGTTACTCAGTATGTCGGCCAGCAACTCCAACGGGGGCTTCACGAATTCAGGTGGACCAAAATGGAAGGGGAGGTTCGCGGCGTCCTGGACGGTCTCTTGCAGCAACGCAATCGCACCATCCGTGTCTGATCCAGCCAGTTTCGACAATGCGTCGAGTTGCTTTCGCATCACGGCAACAACGGCCTCGTCGGGCGCGACCTCAGGAGATCCGCCTTCTATGGCATTCAGGAGGTCGATGTGCCGGGTCGCCAATCCCTCATCGTCGTCTGCAATGCCCGTCGCAGCACGCGCGAAGTGATAATGCGGACTTGGAATCTCCGCATCGATCGGGGCCGCGAATTCGTCCGCCGCCGTTTCGTCGCCGCTGTCGGAAATGAACCGAGCGTACATCGCTCCGTAGTAGCGCTTCTCGCCCTGGGTCACGCTCCCGTCCAGCCGCGCCCGGGCGGTGGCGAGTATCTCGCGCGCTTCCTGGATCCGGCCCTGTTGCAGCAGTCCGTACATCAGCCAGTAGCTGTAGTGGCCGACCACGTAGTTGTCCGCCGCGCCGTCCTGCCCCTTGGATTCCATCTCGACCGCGACGCTATTCGCCGCGACCAGGTCGTCCCACATCCCCATGGCGATGAAGATGTGCGACGTCATGTGCTGCGCGTGCGCGGCGGACGGCGCGATCTTCGAGTA
>CAYUZD010000484.1:0-1119 GCA_964449475.1 uncultured Nitrospirales bacterium | reverse complement strand
AGGCGCATCAGGATTTCCTCCGCCGTCGTGCGCGACTGTTGGTGCCACAACGGATGGTTCAGCGTCATCGCCTCGCCCCAGTACGCCATCGCGAAGTCCGGGTCCGTCTCCCGCGCGCGCTTGAACGCGGCGGCCGCCTCGTCATACTCGAAGTTGTGCATGTAGAGCATGCCTTCGATGAAATCGTCCTGCGCCTCCGCCGCGCCCGACGTGGGGAAGTCGATCTGTCCCAGCAAGTTCGTGCGGTCCGCGGAGGCGGGCGCAATCGGCAGGCTCGCGCATGCAAGGACGATCGGCATGAAACGGAAACGGAGCGTCGCGATTTTCATCATCACCTCGAATCGGCAGTCGGCAGGGTCGCTCGCCGAATCACTAGCGTAGCGGACATCGTGTTCCACGGCAACGTTCCAGTTCGTGAATTTCCCGCCAAATCGCGACGATCCCGCGCTGGACAGCGAAACTCTGCGCAGGCCGAGGGGATTCACTATGGAACAAACTAGGGTACAATCGCCCCGGGGAACAACGGGGGAGAGGTCACATGGCTTCGACGAACCAACGCGGATTTCTGAGCGGGCCGATTCTGTACGTCGCGCTGTTCACCGTCGCGTACATGATCGCCGCGATCGGCGGCGCGTTCACGCGCGGCAACTTCGAGTTCCTGATTTACATCGGCGTGATGATCGTCCTGATGGGCGTCGTCGGGTGGGTGCACCACCGCGTCACGCTCTCGACCGGCGCGCTCTGGGCGCTGAGCCTCTGGGGCCTGCTCCACATGGCGGGCGGACTCGTCCCTGTGCCGGAGTCGTGGCCCATCAACGGCGACATCCGCGTGCTCTACTCGTGGTGGATCATTCCCGACCGGCTCAAGTACGACCAGCTCGTGCACGCCTACGGGTTCGGCATCACCACGTGGGTCTGCTGGCAGGCATTGCGCGCCGCCGTGCGCCCGCTCGGCCAGTTGCAACCCTCGTTTGGCGTGCTCACGCTCTGCGTCGCCGGCGGCATGGGTTTCGGCGCCGCGAACGAAATCATCGAGTTCACCGCGACGCTCCTGGTCGAAAACACCAACGTCGGCGACTACAACAACACCGGCTGGGACCTCGTCTCCAACGCCGCCGG
>CAYUZD010000483.1:0-2328 GCA_964449475.1 uncultured Nitrospirales bacterium | reverse complement strand
AGCAGCCGCGTGGCCTCATCGGCCCACTTATGGCGGACGGCGTCCTGCATCAGAAGTAATGCGCCCCGGCGAAACCCAATTCCGCGAAAACTTGCGAAGTAGTCAGGAGTATATCAGAGCGGATGGAACAACGGTAGCCCGGATCGAGCGAATTGAGGGTTTTTCGCGATCAGGAATTTTGGTCAGGCGGACAACGGGGGAAGTACGTAATAGAAGACAGCGAGGAAGTGGCAGAACGACCCACCCATGACCATCACGTGCCAGATCGCATGATGAAACGGAATGCGGCGCCAGAGGTAGAACACGACGCCACCGGTGTAGAACAGGCCGCCGGCAGCGAGCAGTCCGAGGCCGCCCGTGGGCACGGATGTGACGACCGGTTTCGCGGCGATTACGATGAGCCAGCCGAGCGCGATGTATGTTGCTACGGACAGGACATTGAACCGCTTCGTGAAAAATATCTTGAACACGACGCCGGCGAGCGCGAGGCCCCAGGTGACGCCGAAAAGCGTCCAGCCCCAATTGCCGCGAAGCGTCACGAGCGTGAACGGCGTATAGCTGCCAGCGATGAGGAGGTAGATGCAACTGTGG
This sequence comes from uncultured Nitrospirales bacterium, assembly GCA_964449475.1. GTDB lineage: Bacteria > Hydrogenedentota > Hydrogenedentia > Hydrogenedentales > VFKU01. The sequence goes on along the minus strand of CAYUZD010000483.1, from coordinate 1,737 downwards.
TCGATTACGCGGAAGACGTGCTTGGCCTTCTCGTGGGTCATCGCGTGGTAGAGCGTCGAGCCGAGGTAGAGCAGGATGAGCGTCGCGCCGAAGATGGAGACGCTGACGATGTGGTAGGGGTCGCCGTGTCGCGCGGCATAGACGACCATCACGACGAGCGCGGCGATGCTGAGCGCGACGCCCAGCGCGTGCGTGGCGATGTTGGCGTATTCTTCCCGGCGCGAATACCGATGGACGAGACTTTCAGTCATGCTGCTAGCTTCCTTCCCCGAGGTACTGCTGCCGGAATTGTACCTGATTTGCGTGGCATTTCGGTTAGACCGTTGCGGAGTCGGGACGGTTTGCGGGTACGTGCCGCACGGGTAAGCACACCCCGCTTACCCGTGGCACCCTCGTCGGGAATAGGGGTATGCAAAACTCACTTACCGGTGGCACCCGTGTCGGGAACAGGGGTAAGCAAAGCCCGCTTACCCCTGCCACATGTAGACCGTTGGGCGAACAGGGGTGGCGTCTAGTTGTTTTGTTCGCGGCCTACGATTGAGACGAAGCTGACGCATTTGCCGGGGCGGCCGCCGAGGTTGTGGGTCAGGCCGACTTTGGGATCCTTGATCTGGCGCGGGCCGGCTTCGCCGCGGAGCTGCAGCCACATTTCGTACATCATGCGCAGTCCGGACGCGCCGATCGGATGGCCGAAGGATTTCAGGCCGCCGTCGGGATTGACCGGGAGCTTGCCCTCGAGTGTGAACGTACCGTCCAGCACGTCCTGCCAGGCGTGGCCGCGCGGCGCGAATCCGAGGTCCTCGTAGAGCACGAGTTCGGTCGGCGTGAAACAGTCGTGGACTTCGGCCATTGACACCTGTTCGCGCGGCTCCTCGATGCCGGCCTGGGCGTAGGCGTCCTTGGCGGAGGCGACGACTTCCGGGAACGTGGTGAAGTCGTAGTCCTGCCGCATGTGGCCCTCCGACGGGCCGGCGATGAACGAGAGCGCCTTGATGAAAATCGGCTTGTCGGTGTACTTGTACGCGTCTTCGGCGCGGACGAGGATCGCCGCGGCGGAGCCGTCGCTGACGCCCGAGCAGTCCATGATGCCGAGCGGCCCGGCGACTTTCGGCGAGCAGGTGATGGTTTCGAGATCGACCGGCTTCTGGAATTGCGCCTTGGGATTCTTCGCGCCGTTCGCGTGGTTCTTTTGCGCAATCATCGAGATGACCTGTTTGCCGAGATCGGCGTCGAGTCCGTACTTCTTGAAGTAGGCCGGCGCGAGCATCGAGAAACTGGCGGGCGCGGTCGTGGTCGGCATCGAGCCGTCACCCGCGGGCGACGCGGTGACGAGACCGGAGTAACCGGAGTCCTTGAGCTTCTCGACGCCGATCGCCATCACGCAGTCATACGCGCCGGACGCGACCGCATACGCCGCGTTGCGCATCGCTTCGCTGCCGGTCGCGCAGAAATTTTCGACATGCGAGACCGGTTTGTACTGAATCTTGAGCGGCTCGGAGAGCGTGAGGCCGGAGAGCTGGCCCATGCTGCCGAGCCAGTAGGCGTCCACCTGGTCCTTAGAGATCTTCGCGGACGCGAAGGCCTCGGTTGCGGCCTCGACGAGCATGTCGCCGACGCTCTTGTCCCAGTGTTCGCCGAAGGCGGTGCACCCCATACCGACGATGGCCACCCGATCGCAGATTCCCTTGCTCGCCATGGTTCGCGCTCCTATCTGACAGGCCGTGCCTTCCAGAAGTA
>CAYUZD010000482.1:0-2332 GCA_964449475.1 uncultured Nitrospirales bacterium | reverse complement strand
AACTACGACGGAAGCTGGATGGAGTACGGCAACCTCGTGAACGTGCCGATCGAAAAGCCGTAAGTTCAGCCACGGATTAGACGGATGTAACGGATCGGGCGATCAATGACGCGACACGTTCGGCGCAGGCGCTACAGAGTGTCATCCTGAGCGGAGCGAAGGATCTCGTTGCACCGAGATCGCCTAGGAACTGTTTCACGTGTCTGGAATTCCCCCGAAACTCGCACGCATGCGCGACATGTTCAAGGACATGGACCGCGCGCGGCGCATCCAGATGTTGATCGACATCAGCGAGTCCTACAAACTCGTCCCGCCGGAGATCGCCGCGCCGCCGTATCCCGAGGAGCGCAAAGTCCCGGCTTGCGAGTCCGACGCGCATGTGTGGGCGGTTGACCAGGACGGCGCACTGAAATACTACTTCTCCGTCGGCAACCCGCAGGGGGTCTCCGCGAAGGCGACGGCCGCGATCATCGACCGCACGTGCTCTGGCGCGCCGCTCGAACAAATCGCCGCGATCCCGAATGACATCATCTACGAAATCTTCGGTGAGGAACTGTCGATCGGCAAGAACCTCGGCCTCACCAACATGCTCGCGATGTGCAAGCATGAGGCGAAGTCGCGTTTGGAATCCAGATCTACGTAGTCGTGTCCGGGCGCGTCGTGTCACGAGAGACCCCGATAGGAGGTGTTCGTGTCTCGTTGGTCTGACGCGATCTATGTCGCACAGACGCGATTATTGTGGTTTCTGAGATCGCCATGGAACCGCGCCGATGCGTACTATGCGGCGCGAATGTGGTTTCTGTCTTTTTTCAAGCACTCCTGGTCGCTTGAAGATTATCCCGTTCGCGTCAGAGAACAGAATCCAGACTATCCCGGTACTCCACGGTGGGTGGCGTCTGTCGTTTTTTGGTTTCAATTGAAAGGCTTCGGAGAGGCGAAAGCTGCGGCACTGGAAGACCTGCGACGTAGATTTGCGGGCGTCAAGTCCCGGCACACACTTCCGCGTCCGGGTACGAGTGTTCACATCCAGTTCGCGGCCGACCTGCCGGTGGTTCACAGGTACTGGAAGCTTGCGAGCAGGGTGATCGCGACGGCGCTCGGTCCCGATCATCCGAATCTGGTCGTGACAGATGAATCCACGCTGTACGACTTCTGCGATGAGCAAAGTGTGCGAAGCGCTCAGGCTCGGATCCGGGACGCGTTCGGGGTGGATGTATCGAGTATAGTGGATGGGAACATAGCCGAAATAGTTCGACTCATCGTGAATCGTAGCACCAACTTCAACTGACTGGACGGTGTATGCGCGCTTCAATCGTTGCCATTCTCTCGCTCATTCTGACGGTAACTACCTCGGCCCAGCAGCGCCCCACCGCGCCACAGGCGAACCTCTCGCAGGCGATGCGCGACGCGAAGATGGTCGAGCCGTTCAAGGTGTTCGACAATGTGTACTACGTGGGGATGGATTGGGTCAGCGCGTGGCTAGTGACGACTAGCGACGGCCTTGTGCTCATCGATGCGTTGTACGACGAGTTCACCGGGCCGATGATTGAGAACATCCGGAAACTCGGCTTCGATCCCGCGGACATCAAGTACTGCGTCGCCACGCACGGGCATTTCGACCATGCCGCGGGCTTCGATCAGGTGAAGGCCGCCGCGCCCGATGCGCGGTTCGGCCTGATCGACGCCGATTGGGAGATGTACCTCAACCGCCGCGGCGGCGGCCGGTACGAACCGATCGGGAAGGACCTGGTCATTCGCGACGGCGACACGATTACAGTCGGCGAGACGACCTTCACGTTCTACCAGACCGCGGGTCACACGCTTGGCGTGTTGTCGGTGATGTTCAACGCGCGCGATGGCGACGCGCGGCACAAGGCCTTCGTGTTGGGCGGCGCGGGGTTGAACTTTGGCGGCGTGGAACAAAGCACGCTTTTCGTGCAGAGCATGGAGCGCGTCAAGGCGATTCCCGGTATCGAGGTGAACCTCGCGAACCACCCGGCCATGTGCGACGCGTTCCCGCGCGCCGAGCGGCTGAAGACGCGTCAATCCGGCGACCGGCACCCCTTCGTCGATCCCGGCGGGTTCTACGCGTTCATCGACAAACTTCTCTACGACGGCAACGCGAAGCTCCGGCTCGAACAGGATCGCGCAGCGAATTAGATGGTTGATTGCAGTCACGCGAAACGGTCATTATTTCACCCATTCAAGGCGGCTCGGGCCGCCTTTGTTATTTCGTGAGATCGGTGCGGCAAGGGTGCGCGGTTTTGGGAGGGCGAGCGTCCTCGCGAGCCGACGCACGCGCGACACCCACAAAGAGAGAGAATAATTAAGC
>CAYUZD010000481.1:0-2333 GCA_964449475.1 uncultured Nitrospirales bacterium | reverse complement strand
GCGCGGTATCCCGTATGGTACTCGGACAATTTCGCGCCCAGGATCACGTTTTCCGCGAACGTCAGCGCGCGATTCGAGACGTACTTCCAGAACGGCATGCCCCCCGCCAGCGCCTGCCCGCTCAGGATGCGCGACCCCAGCACGCAGTGGTAGAGCCCGTTGCCAATCATGGACGCCATCGCCGGGATCAGCAGCGGCGTATATTGGTAGTCCGGATGCACCATGATCACGATGTCCGCGTCGCGCTCGAGCGCGAGCCGGTAGCACGACTTCTGGTTGCCGCCGTAGCCGCGGTTCTCCGGATGCGTGTACACCGTGGTGTTGGATAGGCCTTTGGCGATCCGCGTCGTCTCGTCGCGGCTGGCATCGTCCACGACAATCACGTGGTCCACGATGCCCTGATCCAATACCTCGCGATGCGTCGTCTCCAGCGTGTCGGCCGCGTTGTAGGCCGGCATCACGACAACCACGCGCTTGTCTCGAAACATCTGCAAATCCCGCCCGCCGCTCGGGCCGCTCGGCACCCAAAATGAGGACGGAGCATAGCAACTGTCGCGCGATCCCCGCAATGGCCGCATGCCGCAGCCGCTCCCGAAGTTGAGCCGCGCGCCGCGCGCCAAATAAACTTAGCGGATCACGCAAACCCCCATGCCGCACACCCAAATCGACAATCGGCGACAGACCCTCCGGGTCACCGAGATTTACAAAAGCATCCAAGGCGAGTCCACTTGGGCCGGGCTGCCGTGCGTCTTCTTGCGCCTTGCGCGGTGTCATCTGCGCTGCGTCTGGTGCGATACGGCCTATGCGTTCTACGGCGGCGAGAGCGTCCCCATCGCCGAGATCGTCGGGCAATGCGGCGCGATGAAGTGCTCCCTCGTCGAGATCACCGGCGGTGAACCGCTGGTTCAGGCGGGATGCGTCGATCTGGCCCAGGCGTTGCTCGACGAAGGCCACACCGTCCTCATCGAAACCAGCGGCAGTCTGCCGATCGACGTGCTTCCGGCCGCGGTGATCAAGATCATGGATCTGAAGTGTCCCGACAGCGGCGAATGCGACAAGAACTACTGGCCCAACATCGACGCGTTGTCCCCGCGCGACGAGGTGAAGTTCGTCATCGCCAGCCGCCGCGATTATGAATGGGCGCGGGACATCACGCGCAAGCACGGGCTGGCCGCCCGGTGCAATGCCGTCCTGTTCTCGCCGGTTTTTGGCTCCGTCGCGCCGGCCGATCTCGTCAATTGGATTCTGGAGGACCATCTCGACGTGCGGTTCCAGTTGCAACTCCACAAGTTCATCTGGCCGCCGGAACAGCGGGGTGTCTGATGCGCGTCGAGCTCGTCAAGCAGTTTCAGTTCGAGGCGGCGCACTCGACCGCGTGGCACGGCGACCCTGCGCGGCTCCACGGCCATAGTTACGTCGTCGATGTGGTCGTCGCAGGCGACTGTGACCCCGCGCTGGGCTGGCTGCTGGATTACGCCGAAATCTCCCGCCACTTCGACGACTTGTACCGCGCGCTCGATCACAAGACGCTGGAGACCGCGCCCGGTCTCGCCGACACGACGCTGCCCGGCCTGCGCGCGTGGATACTCGAGCGGCTCCGGCCGCGGATGCCGGCGTTGACGGACGTGCGCGTTGAGATCCGCGGCGAGCGCTTGTTCGCGCCGAAACTGCTTCATGCCGACGCCGCGCAACGATTGCCCGAGCGCGTGCGATTTGGCTTCGAGGCCGCGCACGCGCTACGCCGGTTGCCTCCTGCGCACAAATGCCATACCATGCACGGCCACAGTTTCATCGTGGAAGTCGGCGCGCGCAGCGCGGATTCGCTCTCGGCGGAACTGCTCGAAATTTACGACCGGCTCGACCACCGCTGCCTGAACGACGCGCTCGGCATCGACAACCCGACCTCGGAGGAAACGGCCCGCTGGATTTGGAACGCCCTGGCCGCGCGCGTGCAGGATCTGCGTGCGGTCAGTGTCGCCGAAACCTGCACCGCGAAGTGCATCTATCATGGACCGTAAGCCGACGCCCCGCGAACAGTTCCAGGCCCACGACCGCACGCTCCCGTTTAGGGGTGAAGACGCGATCGATACGAAGGCGCTGGAATGCTTCGACTACGAATACGCGGACAAGGGCACGGCGTCGGACGTCGAAATCGTCACGACGACGAATGAGTTCACCAGCGTCTGCCCGTTCTCCGGATTGCCCGATTTCGCCGAGGTGACGATTACCTATACGCCCGATCGCAAGTGCATCGAGCTGCGATCGCTCAAGTACTACCTGATGTCCTACCGCGACGTCGGCATCTGGTACGAGCACCTCGTCAACCGCATGCT
>CAYUZD010000480.1:0-2333 GCA_964449475.1 uncultured Nitrospirales bacterium | reverse complement strand
TCTACCGCGACAACGCGCCGGCTTCCGGACTCGAGACGGCGAACAAGGCAATGCAGGCGTTCATGGGCAAGAAAGTTGCCGCACAAGGACTGAAGTACGAAGCGCAGGGCGTGAACGTCATGCGCGTGAGCGTCATCAGCGAGTACTGAGGGGTAGGAACGCGGCCGGCGGCCGAAAACGTGGGAGTGGACCGATGCGCGGAACATTGAAGCAGTGGATGACAGGCGGGGCGGCGGCGCTCGCATTGGCTGCGTCCGGCGGAAGCTGGGCGGGCCCGGCGGCGAACCTCACGTTTACGAAGGACGTACTGCCAATCCTTCAGGAGAACTGCCAGACGTGTCACCGGCCCTCGGGCACGAACATGTCGGGCATGGTCGCGCCGATGTCGCTGATGACGTACGAAGAAGTGCGTCCCTGGGCAAAATCGATCGCGAAGATCGTGGACACACGGCAGATGCCGCCGTGGCACGCGAGCCCCGAGTTCTGGGGCAAATTCCGCAACGAGCGTGTGTTGACGCAGGACGAGATCGCCACCGTCGTCGCGTGGGTCGAGCAGGGCGCCAAGCGCGGCAATCCGCAGGACGCCCCCGCGCCGATGAAGTTCTCGGAAACGGGCTGGAACCTCGGTACGCCCGATCTGATCGTCGAATTCCCCGAACCGTTCCTCGTGGCGGACGAGGTCGAAGATCTCTATCACAATGTCGCGGTGCAGTTGACCGAATCGCAGCTTCCCGAGGACCGCTGGGTCCGGTGGATCGAGTTCAAGCCGGGCAGCGAGGTCGTGCACCACATCATCGGCTACGCGCACGAGAAGACCGACCCAGAGGCCAGTGTTACGGGCGATGAAGGCGCGGTGACGCGCGGCATGCTGGGCGGTAACGCGCCGGGCACGGACACGACGGCGTTCCCCGACGGATTCGGCGTGAAGCTGCCGAAGGAAGCCGTGATTACCTTCGCGATGCACTACCACAAGGAAGCCGGTCCGGGCACCGCCGTGCTCGACAATTCGCAGATGGGCATCAGCTTCCAGCCCAAGGACCAAGTCGTCTCGCACCCGGTCGAAATCTCGACAATCGCGCACGGCGCGTTCGAGATTCCGCCGTATGCCAAGGACTGGCGCGTCGGCGCATCGCGCACGTTCAACGAAGACACGCTGCTCATCTCGATGATGCCGCACATGCACCTGCGAGGCAAAGGTGCGACGTATACGGCCTACTATCCAGACGGCTCGAGCGAAGTGCTGTTGGACGTGCCCGCTTATGACTTCAACTGGCAGTCGTTCTACGAATACCCGGAACCGAAGCTCATCCCCGCGGGCACGCGGATCGAGATGGACCTGCGCTACGACAACTCGCAGGAGCACGCGGACAAGATCGGGTTTGACGCGTCGAAAGCCATCCGGTTCGGCGGACCCACGACGGACGAGATGGACCTGGCATGGATCACCATCGCGCCGAAGGCGCCGCTGAGCGGTACGCAACAGCCCGGCGACCCCGCGGGCGACTGAGATAGATCAGGGGCCCGCCGGCGAGGGCGTTCCTCCCTGGCGGGTGCCCCGAAAACCCACCATGAGCGGATGAGGCGACCATGCGACTGAAGACGATGCGGACACTGGCAGTGGGCGGCGTATTCCTCGCGCTCGCGGCGACGGCGGTGCCGGAATCCCCGCGCGCCACGCAACTGGCGACAGGGGAAGCGGAGCGGTTCGTCGGCTCGTGGGTACTGAAATTCAACGCGCTAGGCAATGAACGGGAGCTGGGGTTGACTGTGGCCGACGTCGGCGGCTTCCTGGGTGCCACGCTGGATTCCGCCGACCAGCCCGAGCCGCGCGCGCTCGATTCGATCGTGTTGCTGACCAACGGCGTCGACTTCCAGTTCGAAATGCCGTTCGGCGACCAGCGGCTTACGATGCACCTCGAACTCGTCGAGTCCGCTGGCCAAATCACCGGCGTGCTGCGCGAGGAGAACAACATCTTCCAGACGCAGGTCACCGGCGAACGCGGCAAGCTTGTCGTTGACGATTCCAAGCGCGCGAGCCGGACCGAATCCCGCGTCGTCGTCGCGGGCGACAAACAGGTGAAGGTCACCTTCGGCAACCTCAGCGTGGACGGCGAGGACTATCCAAAGCTAGACGACGTGCCGGAGGGCGCGGTGTTTCGCTTCGTCGGGTCGCGCGCGACGAAATTGTTCACCGACGCCGACCTCAAATTCGGCGACGCGATCATCCAGACTGAGAACGCCGCCCCGGACTATCCCGGCGTGTACAGCCTCTGGCTCAAACGAACCGCCGCAGGCTGGTCGCTCGTGGTGAACAATCAGCCGGACATCTGGGG
>CAYUZD010000479.1:0-2343 GCA_964449475.1 uncultured Nitrospirales bacterium | reverse complement strand
CGACGCGGTTGCTGATGAGTTCGACTTCGCTCAGTTCGTGGCTGGAGACGAGCAGTGTCTTGCCCTGGTCGCGCAACGACGCGAGGATGTCGCGCATCTCCTTGCGCGCGAGCGGGTCGAGGCCCGTGGTCGGCTCGTCGAGGATGAGAATGTCGGGATCGCTCAGCAGCGCCTGCGCGAGGCCGATGCGCTGGCGCATGCCCTTCGAATACCCGCGGAGCAGGCGGCCGCGCGCGTACTCCATCCGGACGCGATCGAGCACCTGGTCGATCCGCGACTCGAGGTCGCGCCCGGAGAGGCCGTAGAGCTTGCCGTAGAACCGGAGGATCTCCTCCCCCTTGAGGAACTCGGGGTAGTACGCGCCCTCGGGCAGGTAGCCGATGCGGCGGCGCAGGTCCGGCGCGCCGATGTCTTCCCGGCCGAGGATCTTCATCGATCCCGAAGTCGGGAAGATGAGGCCGAGGAGCATCTTGATGGTCGTCGTTTTTCCGGAACCGTTCGGCCCGAGATAGCCGAAGATCTCGCCGGCGTCTACGCGGAAGTTGACGTTCTTGAGCGCGTGGACTTCCTGCCCGGAGAACCACCCGCCTTCGTACGTCTTGGTGAGGTCGATCGCTTCAATTACGGCAGTCAAACAACGTCCCTTTCCAGCGCGTGGAACACCGGGTGAAACAGCGGAGGGCCGGGCGAATACTGCCGCCGCTTCGCTGTACTCCCAGACACCTGCGCCGCCCGGCACTTGGGGCGGGCATCGTAGCAAACGGGCGAAACCGAGTCAACGAATTGCCGTTCGCATGTCCAATGTTCGCAGCCGGTTAGCGCGGAGCGTCGTGGCCTCGAATTGTCCGCCGGTGAGCGCTGTGGTAGATTGCGCGCGGCCTTGGGAGCGACGCAGTGTTTGACGACGTGCTGAAGAATCCGTGGGTGCGCGCGGGGCTGGCGTTGCTTGCCGTCGTGGGCGTCGCGGTGCTCGGCTGGCTGCTCCGGCCGGTGCTGGTACCGCTGTTCTTCGCGTTCATCGCGGCGTATATCCTCGATCCGCTGGTGGACCGGCTCGAGAGGTTCAAGATCCGCCGCATGGTGTCCATCGTGTTGCTCGCGGCTGTGGGCATCGGCGTTGCCGTCGCCGGGCCGCTGCTGCTTCTGCCGAGCATCATCTCCGAGGCGGATCATCTGATCGGTATCGCGCAGGAGCGCATGCAGACCGGCGTCCAGGGCGACGCGGTGTACGGTGCGCTGAACCGCTTGCCGCTGCGCGAGATCGTCGAGGGCCTCGGCTGGGCGCCCGTGGACACACCGGACTACGACCCGCTTTCGGTCATTATCCAGAACGTGGGCCAACGCGTCCGCGAGGGCGCGAGCGAATTCCTGGTTACCTATAGCGCGGACCTGTTCTCGTTCGGCAATGCGGCGGCCGGGGGCGTCGCGGGTGCGGTCGCGTCGGCCGGGCGGGCGATCATGGGCGTCGTGTTGACCATCGGCAAGGTTGTGCTGTTCGGCGTTGTCGCGGGCTACCTGCTGCGCGATTACGATGGGATCGTGGCCGTCGCCAAAGACCTCGTCCCGCTGCGGCATCGGGACCGGGTGTTTCGCGTGATGGGGCAGATTGACGGGCAGTTACGCGGGTTCATGCGCGGCCAGATGCTGGTCTGTCTCGCGCTGGGCGTGATTTACAGCATCGGGCTCACGCTGTCTGACGTACCATTCGGTTTCGCGCTGGGGATCTTCGGCGGCGCGGCGAGTTTCGTGCCGTATCTCGGCCTCATCCTGACGGCGCTGCCCGCGGGGCTGTTGTGCATCGTGCAGCACGGCGGGATCGAGATCCATCTGTTGGGCGTCGTGGCGACGTTCGTCATCGCGCAGATGCTCGAAGGCACGGTCATTACGCCCAAAGTCGTCGGCGAGCAGGTGGGCCTCGGGCCGGTGTGGGTCATCCTCGCGGTGATGGTCTTCGGCAACGCGCTCGGGTTCCTGGGCCTGTTGCTCGCCGTGCCGCTGGCCGCGACGCTCAAGGTGCTCGTCGTCGAAGGGATCGCGCAGTACCGCGTCTCGCCGGTGTATCTCGGACCGCCGCCCCCCGAACCGGCTTTGGCGGCTCGCGAGGCGGAATCACCGCCGCCCACACGGCGCAGCACGAAACGGCGGAGCCGTAAACCGCGCGCCTAAGCCCGGCGGTGTCTACTTGCCCGCGGGGGCCGGCTGATTTTGCGCGGGTTTTTCTTCCGGCCGGACCGGCTGCCGCCGCGTGAGTTTGGCCGCGGCCTCGTTCACGAGGCCGAACGAGACATAGAAAATGCCGAACGGCAGGAAGATGATCGCGGGCGAGTCATAGTGCAGCGCGTA